>JANMVO010000286.1:0-3094 GCA_031392805.1 Rhodoferax sp.
CTACGTCACTTTTGCAATGGTGATGTTCCTGCCAACTAGGCGCGGCATCCTTCTCGCTACGGCCACGATGCTCGTTATCGGACCCAAGCTTATCCTTTTGGCACCGGTCTGGTGGATGGGTGTACTTCTTTATCGTTGGCGGAGTCTTCAGCAACTCTCTATCACCACATCATGGGTGATGGTCGCGTTCTCAGTCTTCGGCATCTTTTTGTTCCACCGCTTTGGAATGATGGGAATTTCCGAGACCTGGCTCGAAAGTCTGATAGGCAGTGATCTTGTCCGCTCGCTGACCTTCTCCAAACGTTTTATCGCTGACTATCTGCTCAGCATTCTTGTTTTTGTGAATTTTGCGGGCATGCGCAACGTGGTCGCGTCCAGAGGAGGATTGCTGTTGGCCATTGCGCGTCCCGTGCGCTTTTTTGCGAACTACACGTTTACGCTCTATCTGCTTCACCAGCCGCTCTTCCTGTTCTGGGCTGCCTTGGTGCATGGAGACCCCACGGCACCCTGGTACTGGGTCTCCGTAACGATCCTGACCATGGGGTCGGTCGGGGTGCTTGGATTTTTTACCGAGAATCAACGGCATGTCTTGCGTTCCTGGATACTTCCACAGTTTCGTCGATGGGAGGCAGCCAGAACTACAGATCCTCTGAGACGTGCGTAAGCGCATGTGGAGCACAACAAAACAACTGATTGAACAGCACCGACCTACCTGACTTTATAGGTTAAAACATCATGGCAAATGGCACCCCTTCTTTCGAAGAA
The DNA here is from genome assembly GCA_031392805.1 of Rhodoferax sp. Classification (GTDB taxonomy): domain Bacteria; phylum Pseudomonadota; class Gammaproteobacteria; order Burkholderiales; family Burkholderiaceae_C; genus JANYCG01. The sequence goes on from JANMVO010000286.1 coordinate 766, forward strand.
CTGCTTGTAATTGGAAATCGCGCTGATCTCAGGGCTGCTTTGGCAGGGTTTCGCAAACCTTTAAGTCTGATAGAGACTCAAAAACTCGTTTCCCGCCTGCGATCACTTGAACCGCCGGTCACCAGCTTGCGCCTGGGGATCGTTCACACGTACACCAGTGAGCTTCTGGATCCGTGGCTGTTGCTGGCTGCCGGGGTTCAGGGCCTGGATCTTCAAATTTACCACGCCCCTTACGGGATGCTAATTCAGGAAACACAGGCGAATTCGGGCCTTGTGGTGCATGCACCTGATCTCACCCTGCTGCTATTGCAGCGTAAAGACCTGCACCCTGATCTGGCCCGACCCTTGGTGGGAATAGCCGCTGATCAACAGGAAGAAATCCGTACAGAGGTTCTTGAGCGATTCAAGGGCTTGGTGGCACAGTTTCGCAAGCACAAAGTGGGTCAGATGGTGATCACTTTACTGCCGGCCATGCGGGCTCCGGCACTGGGCTTTTTCGACGCCCAGTCCGAGCGTTCGGAAAGTGCGTGGTGGGCCAGACTCAAGTCAGACATAGGCCAGTTTCTCCGTGATTCAGTCAAGGCATCGATGTTTCTCGACCTCGATGAAGTGCTCCTGCAAGTAGGGCGTACCAATTTTTTCGACCAGCGCCTTTGGTATTCGGCACGCTTCCCATTCACCTCAGTGGCAGCCCGCGAAATCGCCCGGCGCATTGTCAATTTGGGCGCAGTCATCAAACTCCCGAAGGCAAAAGTTATCGTTCTGGATGCTGACAACACGTTATGGGGCGGCATTGTCGGGGAAGATGGCATAGACGGCATCGCGCTGGGCCCCGACTACCCTGGCAACACATTCATGGACTTTCAACGGCGTCTGCTTGACTTCCAGCAGCGAGGTTTCATTTTGGCGTTGTGCAGCAAAAACAACCCATCCGATCTTGACCAGGTTTTAAAGGAACATCCTCACCAACTGCTGCGGGATGAGCACTTTGCCGCCCGAAGAGTAAATTGGCTGCCAAAGCCTGACAACCTCATCTCATTGGCCGAGGAGCTCAATCTAGGATTGGAATCTTTTATCTTCGTTGATGACAGTGACCATGAATGCGCAGCGGTCCGTCAGCAACTCCCGCAGGTTGAGGTGGTGCAAACACCGGCTCGATCAATAGATATTCCAGCCTGTCTTGAGCTGGTCTCGCGGCTGGAGGTGCTCTCGTTAACTGCAGAAGATCTCGTCAAGACTGAGATGTACGCGCAGGAGCGCAAGCGGCGGGCGATGAAGGATCAAGTCACGGGCAGCGGCGTAGGCGTGGACGAGTATCTGACCTCGTTGAAAATGAAGATGCTGGTCAATTTCAACAATGCGGCGCATCTGGCCCGATTGAGCCAACTGACGCAAAAGACCAACCAGTTCAACCTGACTACGCGGCGCTACAGCGAGCTCCAAATTCAGGAGTTCATTCTGGATCGCGACTGTCTGGTAGCGGATTTTTCCTTGGCAGACGTATTCGGCCACAGTGGCATTGCAGGCATGGCCATAGTCCGCTTCTCCGACGAACGACAGGCTGAGCTGGACACTTTCCTGATGTCTTGCAGGGTGATTGGCCGTGAAGCAGAGTCCGCCTTCCTCCACTGCCTGCTCAGACAACTGGCCAAACAAGGCGTACAAGAGTTCGCGGCAGATTTCTTGCCAACGCCAAAGAACGAACTGGTAAAGAATTTCCTGTCGGATCAGGGTTTCGAAAAAAGTCCGGACGGACGATACCGGTCGTATTTAGGCGATTCACCCGCTCGGCCCGAGAGCGATTTCAAGATAGATATAACTCTGGAAATATAATCAAGGTGTGCCAGTGAATTTCATGTGTCGGCTGGCGACGCAGGCTGATCCGGCAACTGTGACGCCCATTCTTCCCCATAACGATCAAGCCTATCAGACCATTCCAATGAGCATATTCAAGCAACTTCATGAGGTAATAACCACCACTTTGAAGGTTCAGCCAGAAAAAGTCACCGAGTCCACCACAAATGAGAATCTAGCCGCTTGGGACTCCTTGGGCCATGTCAACTTGATGATTGCTTTGGAGCAAACCTTCGACATATTTCTTGACGTCGAGGACTTTCCCACGCTCACTTCGGTTCCGGCAATCCTGAAGTACTTGCAAGATCATGGAATCAACTGATTCCACGGCTGCCCAATGAGTCCGCTTGAAGCAGTTTCTGGACTGGCTGTCCGTTACCTCGACCAGAAGAGGCTGCAGGCCTTGCGGTCACTGTATTTCACCGCGCGCACCAAGCTCCACCCGGTGATTAGGGCAATTCATGGCACCTTCGAT
>JANMVO010000342.1:0-2719 GCA_031392805.1 Rhodoferax sp.
AACATCAAACGCATAAAGGTCACTATGGAAGCACTAAAACAGGGCGCAGACACGTTGTTCATTCTCCTCGGCGCGGTCATGGTGCTGGCCATGCATGCCGGGTTTGCTTTTTTGGAACTCGGCACGGTGCGCCGCAAAAACCAGGTCAATGCGCTGGTCAAAATACTTGTGGATTTTTCGGTATCGACCGTGGTTTACTTCGTCGTCGGCTACGGTGTGGCCTACGGCACCAGTTTTTTTGTCGGCGCAGAACAACTGGCGGCCCGCAATGGCTATGAGCTGGTTAAATTTTTCTTTTTGCTGACGTTCGCAGCGGCCATTCCCGCCATCATTTCAGGTGGCATTGCGGAGCGTGCCAAATTCTGGCCGCAATTAATTGCCACTGCGGTGATCGTGGGCTTTATTTACCCGCTTTTTGAAGGCATTGCCTGGAACCAGCACTTTGGCGTGCAGGCCTGGATCAAAGGCCTGACGGGCGAAGAATTTCATGATTTTGCCGGCAGCATTGTGGTCCACGCCGTGGGCGGCTGGATTGCGCTGCCGGCGGTTGTCTTGCTGGGCGCGCGCAGCAACCGCTACCGCAAGGACGGCGCTATCTCGGCACATCCTCCGTCGAGCATCCCGTTCCTGGCGCTGGGTGCCTGGGTGCTGACGGTCGGCTGGTTTGGCTTCAATGTGATGAGTGCGCAAACGCTGGACAAGATATCGGGCCTGGTCGCCGTGAATTCCCTGATGGCCATGGTGGGCGGCACGCTGGTGGCGCTGGTGCTTGGCAAGAATGACCCCGGCTTTGTCCACAACGGACCTCTGGCCGGTCTGGTCGCCGTGTGTGCTGGCTCAGACTTGATGCATCCGCTGGGCGCGCTGCTGGTCGGCGGGATTGCCGGTGCGATCTTTGTGGTGATGTTCACGCTAACCCAAAACAAATGGAAGATTGACGACGTGCTGGGCGTCTGGCCCCTGCATGGTTTGTGCGGCACTTGGGGCGGACTTGCTGCGGGTATTTTTGGCAGCAAAGCACTGGGCGGGCTGGGTGGCATCGCCCTCAGTGCGCAACTGATTGGCACCGCGATGGGCGTTGTCTGGGCCTTGTTCGGCAGCGTGGTGGTTTATGGCGTGCTCAAGTTCACCATGGGGCTGCGCATGACCCAGGAGGAGGAATACGATGGGGCAGACTTGTCCATCCACAAAATCAGCGCGTCGCCGGAGCGGGAGGCCAACTGGTAAAACGTTTGACAGCGGCTATGGGCGATTTAGACAGTAAAAATGACCTATAGCCCTTGTGTAATATACATAGTTAGCTATTTATATAGTAGCAAACAGTCAGCACTGTCAGCATTGTCAGCACTTTCAATACGATAGCAGAGAATTTTTGGATGGCGTTCTTTCAACGCGGTGGGTGGATCTGAATCGGCTCAACGGCGAGCAGCAGGCCAGTCTGCACCGCCATCGGCAGCCAGGCAGGGAAGTCAAGTGCGCCAGCCATCTTCACGGCTTCACCAAGCGCGCGTTCATCCAGCAGCGCAGACAGCAAATCCGCTTCACCGGGCCATGCCTCACGCACTTGCGGTTGAAGTCCAGCGCGCCACACCACGGCTGTTTCAGCCACGCCGCCGCGCAGCTTTTGGCCCACTTCGTCAAAACCGGGTTGGCCCGCGATGTGGGCCGTCACGATGCTGGCGACTGGCCAGCGGCTGCCCAGCACCGCACAGCCGGGCGCAAGCACCAGCTGCAACCCGGCCGGATCGCACTCGACCAGCAACGCTAAAGTGGCTGGTTCAGTGGCACGGTCAGCACTTCCTGCACTGGTGTGCAAGGCCCATTCAACTCGGGCGACATCCGGTAAATACGGCTCATCTGCCAGCTGCCCGCTGGCCGTTACGAAGTCGGCCAGCTGGCTGCCCCACTGGGCAAGGTCACCGCGCCCGGGCGGATGCGCGTGCCAAAAAGAGCAAGCCAGCCCCGCAAAACTCTCCATGCCCAGCACTTGGGCCAGCACCGGGTAGGCGGCCAACAGCGAACGCTGTGCCAGCACGTGACCATTGTTTTGGTAAGCTTTTAGCCCTCTAGCCCTTTTGTCGTGGACATAGTTTGCTATGTTTTTAATAGCGTTTTCGGGTGGCCACGCAAACAGGGCCTCCAGCAGGGCCTGTTGCTGGCGGGCCAGCGCGCTCACGCAGTGGCCCTTACAGCTACGCCTACAGCTACGCCGACAGCGGCTCCGGCTGCGGCCCTGGCATGCATCGCCTCATCCAGCAGCACATCCAGCACAGGAATATCCGTGTCCCACTCGAGCAGCGTGGGCACCGGCCCAAAGCGCTGCACGGCATGCTGGTAGATGCGCCAGACGTCATCACATACCCGGCTGCCGTGGTCGTCAATCACGATATCGCCGTGCACGTCAATCACATGGCAGTGGCCAGCCAGATGAAGCTCGCCGACGCAAGCCGCAGGTATGGCATTGAGCCAGGTCAGGCAATGCGCAACCGGATCACCGGGCACACCTGATATCTGTGCGTTCAACGCGTTGACGTAAATGTTGTTCACGTCCACCAGCAGGGCGCAGCCAGTACGCCGGGCCAGTTCGGTCAGGAAGGCGGACTCTGCAAGAGGCGTGTCCGCCGGGTCGCCAAGCGGGTCCTCGGGCGGGTCATATTTCCACGACAGATAAGCCGACAGGTTCTCGACCATAAACTGGCGCTTGAGGCGGTCTTGCACC
>JANMVO010000369.1:0-4197 GCA_031392805.1 Rhodoferax sp.
AGCCAATACACAAACACCAGTCCAATGGCGGTCGTGGCCTATTTCTGATGACTAGGGGCGGGTGCGGCCAGGAATCGATTGAGCTTTTTGCAGGTCGAATCAAAGGAGCGCTGTTCTTGCTCGCAGAAGCCGCCATGGATCAGGGGGCCTTCATCATGGGCGATGACCTCACGGACCAACTCTCCAACCGGTCGCTTGCGGAGTTTTACGCCACTGCGACGGTGGCGCGACTGCAGGAAGCAGCCAACAGGGTTGCCTTCACAGCAGACCGCACTACCTTACTGAGGGTGGTAAATGGCTGAAATGTCGGAGATTGAGGGGTAAGTTACGCAGAAGGTCACGCACAAAAAAGAACAGCCTAGAGGGACGAGCCTCTAAGCTGTTGTTCTAGAACGTTAATTCTGGTGCGGCTGGCAGGAATTGAACCCACGACCCCTTGGTTCGTAGCCAAGTACTCTATCCAACTGAGCTACAGCCGCAATATGCCAAATTCTAGCACGCCGCAAAGCCCAAGCAGCGCACCAGCCGTATGGCTGATCGACGCCTGAGCCACCCCTTGCGGCGCAAAGCCGCTGATACGGAGGTAGCCGCGCTGATCGAGCTGTACCAGCGCAGCTTTGCCGGGTGGAACGTCAAACACTTCACTCGCCAGCCCATCCGACGCACGACAGCTTGGGCGGAATGTTCAAAAGACCCAGAAGCGATGTCATCAACTGCGCGTCTGACGCCGACACATTGGCTGGCGCGTCGATAACGCGGCCCATCAAGCCGGGGCAATGCTAGCCAGGCCGTTTGCCGAGCAGTCTGAGGCCATCATCACCGATGCCGCCAACCGCATGCAATACAGCTTTGACATCAAGCGGATGCGGGCGCAGTGGATGGCGTTGTCGAGCAGCGCGGTTGCCTTGCTTTGCCCCCAAATTGCGCGTGTTGATTGACCACTGTGCCAGGCCCGGTGCTGCAGCGGTTGAAGGGCAGCCTTGGGCACATAACGCCCGTTGGCTGTACCGGTTTTGAGATAAAGTACTATATTTTATATAGCTAACTATGACGTATGGACGAGGGCCACTGCACTATTTTATCTATATTTCAGGCTTTTAAGGTTTGATTGAAAAACGCAACAGTCCGGTCCCATGCTTGTCTTGCGGCCGCCGCATCAAAGCGTGGCGTGGTGTCATTGTTGAAGCCGTGCTGTGTGCCCAAGTACTGGTGCGCTGTGTAACGTGCGCCTGCCGACTGGAGAGCAGCCTCGTACGCAGGCCACGCCGCATTGATGCGTTCATCCACACCAGCGAAATGAATCAGCAACGGCGCTTTGACCTTGGCTGCATCTTCGGTCGGAGGATGGTTGCCGTAGAACGGCACGGCCGCAGCCAGGTCGGGCAAACGCACCGCCAGCGTGTGGGCCATGCCGCCGCCGTAGCAAAACCCGACCACGCCGATTTTTCCGGTGCAATCTGGCCGGGCCTTCAGCAAATTGGCCGCCGCCACAAAGTCCTCTCGCGTCTTGCTCTGGTCCAGTTTGGGGAACAGCTCGCGCGCCTTGTCTTCATCGCCAGGGTAGCCGCCCAGGGGCGTCAGCGCGTCGGGGGCAAATGCCATGTAGCCATCCAGCGCCAGGCGGCGGGCAATGTCTTCAATATGCGGGTTGAGGCCGCGGTTCTCATGCACCACAAGGATGCCCGGCAGCTTACCGCCTGCGTTCACAGGTCGGGCCAGGTAGCCCTTCATCGTGCCATAGCCGCTGGGCGAGGCGTAGTCCAGCATCTCGGTCTTGAGTCGCGGGTCGTTTTTGGGCACCACTTGCGCCAGTGCGAAGTTGGGGCTTAGCCCGGCCAGCAAACCGACCGCAGTCAGGCCACCCACGGCAAACCTCTGAGCCCGGTCCAGAAAGCCACGCCGGTCAATTGCGCCATGCACATAGGCATCAAAAAGAATCAGCAGTTCCTGGTCGAAATCTTGCGCGGTTTTTCGTTGCATGGTTTTTTCTCCCAAAAACGCAGCATAGCTGGAGCGGGAAAACTTAGCATTGGGGATTGCCTTGAGCACGACCCGAGCCCAGACTTGCAGCCCATGTCGCCCTCCTGCGGCGGCAAGGGTGGTGGGCCGTGTAGGACTTGAACCTACGACCAAAGGATTATGAGTCCTCTGCTCTAACCAACTGAGCTAACGGCCCACTCAGGCGTGAATTGTACGGGGCACACGTGGCAGGATTGCGCGCAAGGATTACTTGTGGTGACTCAACGCATTGCTGACCAGCTTGGACGTGATGTCCACAATCTGGATCATGCGGTCATAGGCCATGCGCGTGGGGCCGATGACGCCCAGCGTGCCGACGATCTGGCCGTCCACCTCATACGGCGCGCTGACGATGGACAGGTCTTCAAACGGCACCACCTGGCTCTCACCGCCGATGAAAATGCGCACGCCTTCAGCCTGGCCTGCAATGTCCAGCAGGCGCATGAGCTGGGCTTTTTGCTCAAACAACTCAAAGGCGCGGCGCAGATGACCCATGTCGCTGGAAAAATCGGTCACCGCCAGCAGGTTGCGCTCGCCTGAAATGACCACTTCGTCCTGGCTCTCGAAAATGGCTTCGGAGCTGACCGTGACCGCTGCCTGCATCAGGGTGGCAATCTCAGAGCGCAGGCTTTCAACTTCGTTTTGCAGGCGCGCGCGCACCGCTTCAAGTGCCAGGCCAACATAGTGGGTGTTGAGGTAATTGGCGGCCTCCACCAAGTTGGCCTGTGAGTAGTCCAGCTCGGTAAAGATCACGCGGTTTTGCACGTCGCCATCAGGCGACACGATGATGACCAGCAGCCGACGCTTGGACAGGCGCAAAAACTCGATGTGCCTGAACACCGACGAGCGGCGTGGCGCAATCACCACACCGACAAACTGCGACAGGCTGGAGAGCAGATTGGCAGCGTTGGAAATAACCTTCTGCGGTTGGTCGGGCGCCAGGCTGTGCGCGGCGAACTGGCCCTGGCGCACGGTCAGCATGGTGTCGACAAACAGGCGATAGCCGCGCGCCGTGGGAATGCGTCCGGCGGAAGTGTGGGGGCTGACGATCAGTCCCAGCTCTTCCAGGTCCGACATGACATTGCGGATAGTGGCGGGCGACAGCTCAATCCCCGTCGCGCGGGACAGCGTGCGCGAGCCCACCGGCTGCCCATCGGCAATGTAGCGTTCGACAAGCGCTTTCAACAACAACTTGGCACGATCATCTAGCATCTACCCATTTTAGTGATGTAATTTGCAAATGGATTCGAAATTCCGGCATGTTGCGCTGATAGGCAAATACCACGCGGTCGCGTCGGGAGCGTCGGGGGCTGCGTCGCGCCACGTGCTTGAGGAGATTGCCCATTTTTTGAGTTCACAGGGTTGCGAGGTTGTTTTTGAGATCGATACCGCCAGCAACATGGGGCTAACGGGCTACCCCGTACTGAATGTGTCTGCCATTGGTACCCAATGCGATCTGGGGCTGGTGGTGGGCGGCGACGGCACCATGCTGGGCATTGGCCGACAACTGGCCCGCTTTGGCGTGCCGCTGATCGGCATAAACCAGGGGCGCCTGGGCTTCATCACTGACATACCCTTTGAAGGCTTTCAAAAAACGCTTGCCCCCATGCTGGGCGGCGAGCATGAGGAAGACCATCGCAGCTTGATGCATGCCAAAGTCATGCGCGATGGTCACTGCGTGTTTGATGCACTGGCCATGAATGATGTGGCGGTGAGCCGGGGCGCCACCTCGGGCATGGTGGAGTTGCGCGTCGAAGTGGACGGCCACTTTGTGGCGAACCAGCGGGCCGACGGCCTGATCATTGCCTCACCCACCGGCTCCACTGCCTACGCCCTTTCGGCCGGCGGTCCATTGCTTCACCCTTCGATTCCGGGCTGGGTATTGGTGCCAATTGCCCCGCATACACTGTCAAACAGGCCGATTGTCATCGCCAATGCTTCAGAGATTGCTATCGAAATAGTAGCAGGACGGGACGCTAGCGCCAATTTTGACATGCAGTCTCTGGCATCGCTTTTGCACGGCGACCGCATCATCGTCACGCGCTCGCAGCACCACGTGCGCTTTTTGCACCCAAAAGGCTGGTCCTACTTTGATACGCTGCGCCAGAAACTTCACTGGAATGAAAGGGTGGCTTGACCGTGACCGCAGCGCAGAACCGCTTCAAGCAGGCGAAAGCC
>JANMVO010000407.1:0-3888 GCA_031392805.1 Rhodoferax sp.
AGTTTCACCCAGCGAAGTGCGCAGCCCTTCGACAACCAGTCGCATGACATCTTCGTAGGCAACGTCAGCGTAAAGAACCATCATCATCACGAAATAGACCAAGACTTCGTGAGGCAATCCTCTTCTTCGCTTGCTTTGAGCCCCATTCTTCACCAGCGTCTGCCTCACCTTGCCCACGGGACACTGCACAGCCAGAAAACCAACCATCAAATAGTCCGCCAACCGGGCGCCCGCAGACAACTCAGCCTTGGTTCGAGCCATATTCACCCCCGAGAATGAACATGGCGAAATGGTATAACTAGTTTCACTAACTAAACAGTATTGATCTCATACCTGGATTGAAAAATACTCAGATTAAGTGAATGGCTTGGTAATTCCGCACGTACAGATCTGCGCGGGGGGCGAGGGGTTAACCTTCGTCCCTACCGCAACACGCATGCATGCAAGGTTTCAGCTCACTTGGCAGTGGTTGAAATCTGGATCGACGCATACCACGCGGCCAAGTCGTCAATCTGCTCATCGGTCAGCGGCTTTGCGATGATGGACATCACCTCATTTTTGCGGCTGCCATTGCGGTAGTTTTTGAGTTGCTCTGCCACGTAAATGGTCGGCTGGCCTGCCAGATGGGGTGCGTTGGGCAGTGTGCTCAAGCCCTGCAGGCCGTGGCAGGCGGCACACATGTTGGCCAGCTTTTGGCCTGCCACCGGGTCGCGCGCCTGCGCTGCGCCGCTGCCCAGCAGTGCCAGGGCGATCAGCGCCGCTTGACCCGGCACGGCAATCACGCGGTGGAACATTTTAAAACTTTTCCTCATCATCGAAGTCTTCCAAAAATAGACTATTCAAATTGAAAAACGGGCCTGAACTGCCGCTCAGGCCCGCCATAAACCTATCTCAGACCCATCACGGGTCTACTCTGGCAGGCGCCTTATTGCCCGGTGTAGCTGATGCGGTACAGCGCGCCAGCGTAGTCGTCAGACACCAGAATGGAGCCATCCGGCAGGTTGGCCACGTCGACCGGGCGACCCCGGTATTGGCGGGTCTCCTTGTCGAGCCAGCCGTCGGCAAACACCTCGGTCTTGTCGGCAGAGCCATCGGCCTTCAGGCTGGTGAACAGGATGCGCGCACCTATCGGGTCGGTGCGGTTCCACGAGCCATGCTGTGCCGTGAAAATGCCACCCTGGTACTTGGCTGGAAACTTCTTGCCGGTGTAGAAAACCAGGCCCAAATCTGCCGCATGCGCGTCCGTCAAAACCTCTGCTTTGGTGATGTTGGCTGGCAGCGGGTCTTTGTCATAGCCGTTTTCCGTGATGCGCGTCTCACCCTGGATCCACGGGTAACCGTAAAACTGCCCGGCCTTGGTGGCGCGGTTGATTTCACCGGCCGGAATCAGATCGCCCATGCCGTCGGTCTGGTTGTCGGTAAACCACAGGTCGTTGTTTTTGGGGTTGAAGTCCAGACCGACCGAGTTGCGGATGCCGGTGGCATAGACCTCGCGCTTGCTGCCATCAAACGCGTTCATGCGCACGATGCCGCCAATGCCCCAGTCGGTGTAGGTTTTGAGTTTGTCGCGGGGCGGCACATTGTGCGGCTGGCCCAGCGTGATGTAGAGCATGCCGTCTTTGCCGACGCGGCAAGTGCGGGCACCGTGGTTGTAGCTTTCTTCTTCGGTGGGAATGAGCTTGCCCTGGCCCGCCACTTCAATTACCGCCACGTCCGGGCCTTCATAGAAGAACTCGGCAGCGGGGAAATTGAGCACGCGGTTGTGTTCTGCCACGATCAAAAACCCGTCTTTGGTCCAGCACACGCCGTTGGGCACGCTGAACTTGAGTGACGGCGCAAATGACTTCACCTCGGTTGCCATCTCGCCGCTGTTGCGGTTGGTGACGGCCCAGACGGTGGTCTTGCGGGTGCCGACAAACAGCATGTTGGTGGAAGGTGCAACGGCCATGTGCCGCGCATCCGGCACGATGGCATACAGCGCAATCTTGAAGCCGGGCGGCAGGTTCACGCGCTTTAGGTTTTCGCGGATCGCGTCCGCATTCGGGCCAGACTGCGGCACCAGAGGGATGTTCAAGTCAGTCGTGGCGACCTTCATCTGTTTCAATTTATCCAGATTGGCGGGTGCCGCCTGCCCCATTGCCAGACCGGCCGCAGCCATGCCCAGCGCTGCAACTGCCAGTTTCTTTTTGGTGATTTTCAAGATCGTCTCCATCATGAGTCGGACAGTGTCATCACCAGTGGGGATTCACGGGTACAGAGTCCGACACAGATTGTTGCATCCGGAAGTGCGAAATAACCATCGCGAAAATGCGCCTCATTCCCAGATTTCTCAAATTGCGACAGGGAGAAACCCTAGGCGTAATAGCCGGTTAAACGGGCGCTATAACCGGTTAAATAAATGATGGCCAGCTAGCCCTTCTACAGGGACTTCCAAATTAGTCAAGTGGTGGTATTTGTATTTCTTCCTTGATAAACGGTATTCCTGCTTTGGCATGAGTTGAAGCTGCGTTAAAACGAGGAACAGACTGCACATCTACAGACGGCCTTGTTGCACCACAGTGGGTGCGGACCCAGATACGGAACGCTGCGGCTCACGGCCTGCCAGCGCAGGCCGGGACAGCGTGACGAAGCAAGGCTCTGCCGCCGCGCCGCCAGTCGGGTCTCACTCCGTTTCCGTGGTCATTGCCAATCGAATGCCACAAAAGGAAAGCCTGAGTTTGCCCGCCGCCGGTCTGACCTGTTTTTTTGCATCTTCGGATTCACGTCTTGCAAGAAATCAAACATCAATTTTCATCAACAACTTTCCCCACCAACCTACGCCAGCGCAGTGGCCATGGCCACCGGCATCATCGCCGCAAGCTGCCCTGGCTTCACACTCACATGGCGCGCATCGAAGGGCTTGCCGCGCACGAACATCGCCCACAGGATGCGCGCGTTCTTGTTGGCCAGCGCTACCGCCGCTTTCTGCCAACCCGACTTCTCGCGCAACTGGTGCGCCCACTTTGAGACAAGGCTCATCACGCTTATGCGCCGTCATCATCACCGCCGACTTGGCGCCCTGGATCAGCAGCATGCGCACATCCATGTCGCCGCGCTTGGTGATGGAGCCAAGATTGTTCTTGCCACCACTGGAGTTTTGCCGTGGTGTCAGCCCCAGCCAGGCTCCAAACTGGGCGCCATCCTTGAACTGTTTGAAATCGCCCACGGTAGCCACCACCGCTGATGCGGTCACCGGCCCGACCCCCATGAGCTGCCCGGCCTGGCGCACCTGTTCGTTTTGCTTGAGGTGGGCAGCAATGCGCTCGTCACACCACTGGATGTGGGCATCGAGCTCGACCCATTGGTCTTTGGCCCGTTGAACCGCCAGACGGGCCAGGCCAGCGAGTTCGTTGCTGGCATCTTCGAGCACATCGCTCAAGACTTCGCGCAGTACCTTGGCGCTTTTAGTTACGACATAACTTGAGTACAAGTGAGTCTCCTCTGAAACTGCGTTTTGCCAAACACCAGGCCGAATTCAGCCAGCAGTCCGCGAATGCGGTTGACGCAGGCGGTGCGATCAGTCTTGAGCCTTGCAGGCCGCGCCATGCCAGAGGCATGGCCCTTCGCCAGGCACAAACAGTCCTCAGGACTGTTTGAGTCCGGGCTCAGCCTTCGCGCAGGCGCTGCACACACAACATGCTTTGCTGCTCGACGCTCTTGATCAGCACAAAATGCATCTGCGGGCGCGAGGCAGCTTCGCAGATGGCAGCGGCATCGTTGGCATCGTTCTTTCCGCCCTTGCCCTGCAGCCGGTATGGTGCCACCAGATGGGCGGCGATGATGCGGGCATCCAGGCCCAAGCTCACCAGCTTGCGGGCCCAGTGGTGGGCGCTGGAGCTGGCTTCCATG
>JANMVO010000042.1:0-3053 GCA_031392805.1 Rhodoferax sp.
TATTTCGATTTCAAACTCGGCACGGCGGCCATGCAATTTGTGGAAAAAGCGCCCTGGATTTCGCGCTTCAACGCCAATTACCACGTGGGGCTGGACGGCATCTCACTGTGGTTTGTGTTGCTGACCGCGTTCATCAACGTCGTGATTGTGATTGCCGGCTGGGAAGTCATCACTCGCCGCGTCAACCAGTACATGGGCGCCTTCCTGATTTTGAGCGGCCTGATGATTGGTGTGTTCAGCGCACTGGATGGCCTGCTGTTTTACGTCTTCTTTGAAGCCACGCTGATCCCGATGTACCTGATCATCGGCATCTGGGGCGGTCCCAACAAGATTTACGCGGCGTTCAAGTTTTTTCTCTACACATTGCTCGGCTCCTTGTTGATGCTGATAGCCCTGATCTTTTTGTACGCCAAATCCGGTGGCAGCTTTGATCTGGCGACCTGGCACAAGCTCCCCTTGGGCGGCACCACACAGACCCTGCTGTTCTTTGCCTTTTTCGCGGCGTTTTCCGTGAAGGTTCCGATGTGGCCGGTGCATACCTGGCTGCCCGATGTTCACGTGGAAGCGCCAACCGGTGGCTCGGCTGTGCTGGCGGCCATCATGCTCAAACTGGGGGCCTATGGCTTCCTGCGGTTCTCCATGCCGATTGCGCCCGATGCCGCGCGGGAGTGGGCCTGGCTGATAATTGCCCTGTCACTGATTGCCGTGGTGTACGTCGGTCTCGTCGCCATGGTGCAGCAAGACATGAAGAAACTCGTGGCTTACTCGTCAGTGGCGCACATGGGGTTTGTCACACTGGGCTTCTTTATCTTCAACGACCTTGGCGTCTCAGGCGGGCTGGTGCAGATGATTGCCCACGGATTTGTGTCAGGGGCGATGTTCCTTTGCATTGGCGTTTTGTACGACCGTGTGCATTCGCGCGAGATTGCCAGTTATGGCGGCGTGGTCAACACCATGCCTAATTTCACCGCGTTTGCCTTGCTGTTTGCCATGGCCAATTGCGGCCTGCCGGCAACGGCAGGCTTTGTGGGCGAGTGGATGGTCATTCTGGGTGCCGTCAAAGCCAACTTCTGGTTTGGTTTTACGGCGGCCAGCGCCTTGGTATTTGGCGCCGCCTACACCCTGTGGATGTTCAAGCGCGTGTACCTGGGGCCGGTTGCCAATGACGATGTCAAGGGGCTCACTGACATCAACAGCCGCGAGTTCCTGATGTTGTCCTTGCTGGCGGTTGCAGTGTTGTGGATGGGCATCTATCCCAAGCCGTTCACTGACGTGATGGACACCTCGGTTGCCGAATTGCTCAAGCACGTTGCAACTTCCAAACTGAATTGAGCAGTGAAGCTGTTCAAGCTGAAGCAAATGGAGAAACCCAAGCAATGATTGACAAACTCAGCTGGATCACGGTTTACCCGGAAATTGTCCTGATGGTGATGGCCTGCGTCATCGCGCTGGTTGACCTCGGTGTGAAAAGCCCCGGGCGCACTCTGACCTATGTGCTGACGCTGCTGACGCTCGGCGTTGTGGCTTTGCTGCAAGCGCTGTATGCCAGCGGCGGCGCGACCGCCTACGGTTTTGGCAACATGGTGGTCAGTGACGCGATGGGCAACTGGCTCAAGTGCTTTGCGGCACTGGCCGTGATGGTCTCGCTGGTCTATGGCCGCCCCTACGCGGCAGACCGCGACATGATGCGCGGTGGCGAGCTATTTTCCTTGAGCATGTTCGCGCTGCTCGGCATGTTCGTCATGATTTCGGGCAACAACTTCCTGGTGCTCTACATGGGGCTGGAGCTGCTCACGCTGTCCAGTTACGCGTTGGTGGCGCTGCGCCGCGACAACGCGACGGCTTCTGAGGCGGCAATGAAGTACTTCGTTCTGGGTGCCATGGCGTCGGGCTTCCTGCTGTATGGCCTGTCCATGATGTACGGGGCGACCGGCTCACTCGATGTCAATGTGGTTGCCAAGGCGATTGCCACCGGGCAGATCAGGCATCAGGTTCTGGTCTTTGGCCTGGTGTTTGTGGTGGCGGGGCTGGCCTTCAAACTCGGCGTGGTGCCATTCCACATGTGGATTCCCGACGTCTACCAGGGGGCACCCACGGCTGTCACCCTGCTTATTGGTGGCGCGCCCAAGCTGGCAGCATTTGCAATCTGCATTCGCCTGCTGGTGGAGGGCATGCTGCCCCTGGCACCCGACTGGCAGCAGATGCTGATGGTCCTGAGCATAGGCTCACTGCTGATTGGCAACCTGGCGGCGATTGCGCAGACCAACCTCAAGCGCATGCTGCGTTTTCCACCATTTCCCAAATGGGATTTGTTTTGCTCGGGTTGATGTCGGGCGTGATCAACGGCAACGCGATCTCTACCGCCGACGCCTATGGCTCCTCCATGTTTTATGTCATCACCTATGTGCTGACGACGCTGGCCAGCTTCGGCGTCATATTGCTGCTGGCACGCGATGGTTTTGAAAGCGAAGAGATTGCCGACTTTGCCGGCCTTAACCAGCGCAGCCCCTTGTATGCCGCCGTCATGGCCGTCTGCCTGTTTTCACTGGCCGGCATTCCGCCGATGGTGGGTTTTTACGCCAAACTGTCGGTGTTGCAGGCGCTGGTGGCCTCTGGTCAGGCGGTGCACATTGGACTTGCTGTGTTCGCCGTGATGATGTCGCTGATCGGCTCGTTCTACTACCTTCGTGTGGTCAAGGTCATGTATTTCGACGAGCCCATCACCGCCAGCACCGTGTCGGCATCGCTTGACGTTCGCACCGTGCTGTCCCTCAATGGGGCGTTGGTGCTGGGCCTGGGTATCCTGCCGGGAGGTCTGATGGCACTCTGCGCCAAAGCGATCTCGCAGATGATGGGTACCTGAGCGACTTTTTGCAGTCGTGCCGCCAATCCCCCGTGTCTCAAACTGTATCCGTCTGGGTTCTGGTGCTGGTGGCATTTTGTGCGGCCAATCTGCCTTTTGTCAGCCACCGCCTGATGGGCGTGATTGCCTTGCCGAAACCGAAAACACCCTGGTTGCGGCTGGGCGAGTTGCTGCTGTTTTACTTTGCAGT
>JANMVO010000451.1:0-11191 GCA_031392805.1 Rhodoferax sp.
TTATCGCAAACACGCGATGAAGCACCACCCGGACCGCAACCAGGGCGAAACGTCCAAGGTGGCCGAGGAAAAATTCAAAGAATCCAAAGAAGCCTACGAGATGCTGTCAGACCCGCAAAAGCGCGCGGCCTACGACCAGCATGGCCACGCGGGCGTAGACCCCAACATGCGCGGCGGCGCAGGCGCAGAGGGCTACGGCGGCTTTGCCGAAGCGTTTGGCGATATTTTTGGCGACATGTTTGGCCAGCAGCGCGGGCGCGCGGGCGGCGGCGGGCGGCAGGTGTTTCGCGGCAGCGACCTGAGCTACGCGATGGAGATCACGCTGGAAGAAGCGGCGCGTGGCAAAGATGCGCAAATCCGCATCCCCAGTTTTGAGTCGTGCGAGGTCTGCAAAGGCAGCGGCGCCAAACCGGGCACCTCGGTCAAAACTTGCGGCACGTGCAGCGGGTCGGGCGCGGTGCAGATGCGCCAGGGCTTTTTTAGCGTGCAGCAAACCTGCCCCACCTGCCGTGGCACTGGCAAAGTCATCCCCGAGCCGTGCACGGCATGCAGCGGCCAGGGCAAGGTCAAGAAACAGAAAACGCTGGAAGTCAAAATCCCGGCCGGCATTGACGGCAACATGCGCATCCGCAGCACCGGCAACGGCGAGCCCGGAACCAACGGCGGCCCGCCCGGCGACCTGTACATTGAAATCCGCCTCAAAAAGCACGACATTTTTGAGCGTGACGGCGACGACATTCACTGCTCGGTGCCAATCAGCATCGTCACGGCCTCCCTGGGTGGCGAAATTGAAGTGCCCACGCTGGCGGGCAAGGCCGCCATTGACATCCCCGAAGGCACCCAGACTGGCAAGCAGTTCCGCCTGCGCGGCAAGGGCATCAAGGGCGTGCGTGCCACTTACCCCGGCGACCTGTATTGCCACATCACGGTGGAGACGCCGGTGAAGTTGACCGAGCACCAGCGCAAGCTGCTGAAGGAACTGGACGAATCGTTTCAAAAAGGCGGCAACAAGCATTAGCCCACCGGGGATAGCTGGACTGACCGGCTGAAGAGCTTCTTCAGCTGACAGGTTCTGCGGGCAACAGATTCCTGCGGCGCAGGCCGGTGCGGGTTGTTGGGTCACTGACCGTTCACGGTTGGTTCACAATACCAAGCCATGTCGCTCAAACTATTCCGCGTCACCGGGTTCGCTGAATCCGTCTTCTTCACGCCGCAGTCGCAGCGCGGTGCGGTGCGCCCGGCCACCGTGGTGCTGCTGACGTGCCTGTGGCTGGCCAGCGTTGGCAACCTGGCACTGTGGCAGTCACAGTGGCCAACGCTTTTCCTCTCAATGCCTGCGGACCTGACGGCGTTGCCAGAGTCAGGCAGCCCCGCAGGGTGGCCTGCCCTGCAAGGCGTGGTGCGCTTGATGGCATTGTCCTTGCTGCTGGTGGGCGCAATGCTGGTGCCGGTCACGCTGGTCTGCTGGCGCTGGACGCTCAAAATCGGGGTCACCCTGTTGCTGTTTGCCGCCGCCTTTGGCACCTGCATTTTGTGGCAGCAACAGCAGACGGGTGAGGCAGGGGGCGTCAACATCGCGCTCTTGACCCAGCTGGTGTTTGGGCCGGGCCGCAACCTGGGCCGGTTCTTCAACTGGGCATGCGCCCTTACCGTTGTGCTCGTGGCCCTGCTGCCCGCACTGCTGCTGTGGCGCATAGCGGTGCGGCGGATTCCATTCAGCCAAAATTTTTTGATGAATGCTATAATGTTAATAGCTTCTTATGCAATATGGACGGGGGCTACAACCCTAAAAGATCCTGATTTTCAGGAAATAGTGCAAACACACCGGCAAGACCCGTCCAACGTCAACCCGGTCAACACACTGGTGGCGGTGGGGCAAGGGGTGTCAAAAAAGATCGCCCTGCCCTGACAGCAGCGCCGGGCGAAACTGGCTCACGTCATGCGTCACCCGCTCGCGGTTAAAACCCAGCCGGTGGCAGGCTTTGTCAAACCGCTGCTTGATCAAATCAGCCCACAGGCCGCTGCCTTTCATGCGGGTTTTGAAGTCGCTGTTGTAAACTTTTCCATGACGCTTGGCGCCGTCGTCAATGTCATGCATATCCTGGATGCGGGCCATCACGCGCGCAGCGCGCTGCGGGTAGTGCAAAGCCAGCCATTCCTGAAACAGCGGGTTCAGCTCCCACGGCAGTCGCAGCACGGTGTAGAACGCGGTGCGGGCGCCAGCGTCCCAGGCGGCTTGCAACACCTGTTCCATGTCTTCGTTGATGAACGGGATTTGTGGCGCCACACTCACGCCCACCGGCACGCCCGCGTCGGCCAACGCGCGGATGGTGCGCAGGCGGCGGTGCGGGGCGGCAGCACGCGGCTCCAGCTTGCGGGTAAGCACGCCATCCAACGAGGTGATGGTCACATACACCGCAGCCAGATTGCGCGCTGCCATGGGGGCCAGCAGGTCCAGATCACGCTCTACGCCGCTGCCCTTGGTGACGATGGCCACGGGGTGGTGGCAGCGCGCCAAAACCTCAATCGCGCTGCGGGTGATTTTGAGGTCGCGCTCAATCGGCTGGTAGCCGTCGGTCACCGTGCCCAGCGCGATGAGTTTGGGCACATAGCTGCGCGCCTGCAGCTCGCGCGCCAGCACCTCGGCCAGGTTGCGCTTGGCGATGATCTTGGTCTCAAAATCGAGCCCGGGCGACAGATTGAGGTAGCTGTGTGTGGGTCGCGCATAGCAGTACACGCAGCCATGCTCGCAGCCCCGGTAGGGATTCAGGCCGTAGTCAAAATAAATGTCAGGCGAGTCGTTGTGGGTGATGGCGCTTTTGCAGTCTTCAAACGTCACCTGGGTTTGCAGCGGCAGCCGGTCTGCTGATTCAGCCACGCCCTCCTCCAAGGTGCCCCAGCCATCGTCAAACGCCGCCCTCGCGTCCCGCGAGAAGCGGTGCGCAATGTTCGTGGCGGTGCCACGGCCTTTGATGGCGTGCAGGGGAATGAGGACAGGATTTGCCATATTTCAGAAGTAAAATGGCTCTAGCCCCCGCCTGTATTGCATAGTAAGCTATTATTTTTGACGCCAATCAAATAGCCGTCGCCCGGAGTCAAGACGACCGTTGTGCCAGCCATTCCCGCATGGCGTCATTCAAGCGGGTTTGCCAGCCTTTGCCAGTGGCGCGCAGGCCCGCAAGCACATCGGCGTCAAAACGGATCGCGGTGGCCACTTTGGGGATTTACAGAGGCGGCCTGCCGCGCTGACGCCGCAACTCGGCAAACGCCTCAAAAAACTCGGGCGGCATGACTTCCCTTGCCGGGCGGGCGCGTTTGAACCAATCGGCGTCAAGCTCGCGCGCATCCGGGTCGGCGGCAATGCCCGCGTTGAGTTGAGCGTTTTCTTCAGCGTCTGGCCGATGAACCGAACGACCTGATTTAAGTGTTACCAACATACTCATCAAACTGTCGATCATTGGCTTTTCTAAAACTGATCACCCGGGTTGCGATGCCTCTTTTGCAGTAGATGATCACATGCAGGCGATTACCCAGCCAACCCGTCGCTTCAAAGCGCTTTTCCGCATAAATGAAGCGCAAATCTTCTTCAATTTCTGCGGTGTCCCAATCGAATTCGACCACCTCTGCCAAAGAAATGCCATGCTTCTCGACGTTCAACCGATCCTTGCCAGGATCAAATTCGATTTCCATTTAATTATCGTATAAACAAATACTCAAATCAAGCGGCTTGGATCAACCGGTCAAACCATCGCCAGCGCATCCAGTGGGCTGGCGGTGCCGCCCGCCGCCACCTTCAAAACGTGGGTGTAGATCATGGTGGTTGACACATCCGAATGCCCCAGCAGCTCTTGCACCGTGCGGATGTCGGTGCCGGATTGCAGTAGATGGGTCGCAAACGAATGGCGCACTTCAAGCAGCGGCTTGCTTCGGAACTCTCGAAACTTGCCGACGAAGTACAGCAAGATACCTACCAACCCCAACCGCTGCTTTGCGTGACCGTGGCCAAGTCCGATGGCGGCACGCGCGAGCTGGCCATCCCTTCCGTGCGTGACCGCGTTTTGCAAACCGCCGTGGTGCGGGTGCTGCAACCCAGCATTGACCCCTTTCTTTGCGATGCTTCATTCGCCTACCGGCCTTCGCGCAGCGTCCCGCTGGCGTTGGCGCAAGTGGAGTTCTTGCGCGACATGGGTTTGCGGTGCGTATTTGAATCTGACATCCAGAGCTTTTTTGACCGCATTCCCCACGGGCCTTTGCTTCAAGTGGTGTCACACTGGGTGGTTGACCCGGGATTGCGCGCATTGATCGAATGCTGGGTCAAGGCAATCGTATGGCGCCAAACGCCTGAGTTGTTGCAGCGTGGTGTGCCCCAAGGCTCGCCCCTGTCGCCCCTGCTAGCCAACATTTACCTGCATAAGTTTGATCTGGAGCTACAGCATGCGGGGTATCAGCACGTGCGCTACGCGGACGACTTTCTTGTGCTCACGCGCACCCGCGACGAGGCCATGGCAGCCTGGCGCGAGGCGCAGGCCATACTCAAGCGCCTGGCCTTGTCGCTGAAAGAAAGCAAAACCCAGGTGACCAGCTTCGATGCCGGTTTTGATTTTCTGGGCGCACGCCTTGCATGCAACCGAATAGTGCAGGCAGACCCCGCATCGAAAGGCCACATCGTGCCAAAGGCCAAGCACCGTGCCATCGTGCGAAGCTGGAAGCTGCCGGGCGCAGACTCGCCTCAACCGCCAGCGCAGGACCCACGCGACGGCGACGCCGACAGCGACGCGGCTGCCTGCCAGGCTGATGAATGTGAGCCAGTTGCTGCCGACTCGAATGGCTTCGACGAGCAGTCGCCCATCGTCAAAACCCTGTACGTCACCACAACCGGCGCCAAGCTGCTGCTGCGCTCCGACCGCATCATTGTGCAGCACACCGACGCTGGCGAAGACCGGCAAGTTGCGAGCGTACCGGCGGCAAAAGTTGACCAAATCGTGGTGTATGGCAACAGCCTGGTCAGCACCGCCTTGCTGCGCGAATGTGCCGCGCAAGGTGTCGCCGTGCACCTGCTGGACCATCGCGGCGCACATGCCGCCAGCGTTGAGCCGGATCCAAGACGCAACACAGAGCTTTGGCAGGCCCAGGTCAGATCGCTGGCTGATGCCGATGCCAACATTGCTTTCGCCGGGGCGTTTGTCCAGGGCAAGCTGCGCAACCAGCGCATGGTGCTACAGCGTTGGGCACGCAAGCACAGTTCGCCGGAACTCACCAATGCCATTGTCGTGCTGGGTCAAACCATTGAAACCACCAACCGGCGCATGGAAATTGCGTCCCTTCGTGGCCATGAAGGCAACGCCGCACGGGTTTACTTTGCTGCGATGGCAGCTGTGCTTGGCGAGCCATGGCCCTTTGCCAAACGCACTCGGCAACCGGCCCGCGATCCGGTCAACGCCATGCTCAACTTTGGCTATTCGTTGCTGCATCGGCTGGTAGTGCTGCACCTTGTGCGCCGCCAGCTTAGCCCGCACCTGGGCCACTTGCATCTGCAAAAGCCTGGTCACGCTGCGCTCGCCAGTGATTTGATGGAGGAGTTTCGCGCGCCGCTGGTCGACGCGCTGGTCGTGGACCTGGCGCGCAACGGCAGTTGGCGCGCCAAAGATTTTCTGAACGGCGATAACGGCGCCGTCTGGCTGCCACTGGAAATGCGCCGCAAGTTCATCGGCGACTGGGAGGCCGCCCTGGCGCGGCCCATTCTGCACCCGCACGCCAAACGGGCGATGGATTGGCAACGCATCGCGGAGTTTCAAGTGCAACACTATGCCCGCGTACTGTTGGGGCAAGACCCGGTCTACCGCCCGATGCTGGTGCGATAACGCGACACGCCAGTTATGTTGCGCATGCTGTGGGTGGCGGCTTATGACATTGGCGACGATAGCCAACGCCGCCGTATCGAGTGTTGCCTTGCCAGTGCAGGCGAGCGGGCCCAGTTCTCGGTATTTGAAGCCTGGCTGAGCGAGCGTGAACGCACGCGTCTCATGCATGCAGTGGTCAGTGATATCACGCTGGCGCAAGACACCGACAGTGTCCGCTGGTACGGCCTGTGCGGTCGTTGCCAAAGGCAACTGCATTTTTTGGGCCGTGGCATCAAACCCGAGGACCCCCGGTTTTACATCGTATAAAAGGCGCGCCATGCTCTGGATGATTTGTTATGACATCGTCGTTGATCGCACCCGCCTGCGTGCCAGCCAGGCGCTGCTGCGATATGGCGAGCGCGTTCAGCGCTCGGTGTACGAATGTCACCTCAATCCCCGTGAACTGCATGCGTTGCAACGTGAACTGGAAAGCATCATTGACAGCGACAGTGACCGGGTGCGCTTTTACCCGCTGTGCAACCGTGACCGCAGCGCCATCCGCGTGGACGGCTGCGGCCCTGGCGTGACCCAAGATGAGCGGTTTCGTTTGGTATGAATCCGTCCACGAAACCATTTTTTCGCTTGCGGACGGCCCACCAGAATGCGCCGGAAAACCGCCTGTTTGGGCTGATTTCGAATACCCCGTCCGCAAACCGCCCCGCAAAGCCATTGTCCATGCGGGTTGCGCGAGGTAGACTTCACCGAGTGCCCTGACGCAAAGGGATTAAGACGAAGAAAGAAGGACTAAGCGAAAACTGCTTGACGACTTCACCGAGTGCCCTGACGCAAAGGGATTAACCAGGAAACGTAGGACGATATCCTCTGACAGTTGCCATGCAGATTACACGAGCCGCTATGTTTTTGGGTGCAAAAATGACGCCATAGCATGCCCGCTACCGAGCGATGCCGCGTCCAGATTGAAAAGTGTGCAGAGTTCCCGGTTGGCCGTGGCGATCAACATGCCGTATTGTTCCCGTGAGTTGGCCACAATGCGCTGGCTCATCGCCGGATCAGGTTCGTGTGCCGCCGGCGTGGTTACGCGCATGGCGAACGCCGGGATCGGGCAGTGGCTTTTCGACATGCAGGCGACAGCGGTGAAGTCGGGCAAGGTTGCCATCAGGCCTTCGTCAAACGACGGCTTGTAATATGGGCGCAAGGTGTCCTGGTCGGCCGGCCCGAGGCGAAACAAAAACTTGGTGGCTGTGTTTGCCAGCAGCGAATCAACGATCTGGGCGCGTCGGCCTGTGCCCCGCATTTGACCAATGTTCTGGTTCGCGGTGGTGATGCACAACTGGTATTTGCGTGACTCACTCAGCATGCGCGGAAACGAATCGGTGACGAACGACTGCGCCTCATCCACGTACAGATGGAAGGGTGCGCGCATTGCCTCAGGTACCCGCGCTCGGCCAAGCGCGGCGGCAAAAAAGCGCGACATGATCAGGGCGCCCAGCACTTGCACTTCGGCATCCTGCAATATGGCCTTGCGGAGACGGATGAGCACAATCTGCCCCTCGCCCATTGCACGGGCCAGGTCAATGGAACTGTCCGGCCGGCAAATCAGCCGCTTCATGACCGGGTTGGCAGTGAAGGGCGTCAGCCGTGCCATCAGGTAGGGCAGCCAGGTTGCAAAGCCGTTGTCGGTGCCGGTGCTTTTGCTGAAGCGTTTCCAATAGTCCACCAGCGTGCGGTCCGGGCAATTTCCAAGAAGATACTCGCGGTAATCCGCATCTTCCAGAATGCGCATTGCGTCGAGAAAAGTGCCGTGCCGTTGGGGCGCGTACGCCGCCAGCAGCAACAGATGGCGCAGGTGGCTGCGCAGCATCGGGCCGCTGGTGTCACTGCCCTCAAACAGCATGTCGATGAGCGACATGATTTCGTTCACAATGAACTGTGCCAGGACGGGGTCATCGCGCATCCCTTGCAGCGGGTTCAGGCTGACCGTACTCACCGGGTCGCCCACGTCAACCAGCATCACGTCGCCAATGCGGTGCGAAGGCACCAGGCTCAACACCCGGTCGGTCAAATCACCATGCGGGTCCAGCAACGCACAGCCTGTCCGTCGAGTCGGGTCGTTGATGTCCTGCTGGATCATTTGCAGAAGCATTGACGACTTGCCAGTGCCGGACCCGCCAACCAGCATGACGTGCCGGCTGCGGCTCTCGTTTGGCAGCCGCACCGGCGTGGCGTGATGCCCGCAAAGACTGCTACCCAGCCATGCGCCCGTCTGCGGCGGAGTATCCAATGGCCGCGCGAAATGGCGTGCAACGCCGAGCATTGGCAGGACGCTCAATCCGGGGAGCATGCCCGGCACCCCTTGTGCAGGGCACAGCGCATGGGCAAACCCGGATCGAGCAAGCGAACCCCCTGGCCCAACCGCCAACCGCAGCGTTTGCGTAGGCCGCTTGCCAAAAACATTGGCGGCCACGCGTGACAAGCTGGCGCTGTCGAACTCGCCGCTGCTGCTGACGAGACAAACCGCCGTGTAGCCCTTTGGGTGGCGCAACCAGTGGCGGGCCAGGCTCACCGCAGGTTCTCGCAGCTCGTGCGCAAGGCTGTAAGCCGTGATCGGCGACTGGGGATGGAAGACGCTCAACGATCCGCTTTCAACACGGTACAGCAAGCCGTGCAAATTCTCCTGCGCACAGTCGCTCAAGGAGAACCCTTCAACGACGATTCGAAACTCCACCTCGCCGGGCAAATTCGGCAACTCAAGCAATGGCTCCGTGAAGGCCCAAGTCGGGCAGTCTTCCGGACAGGGAAGTTCGCCGGTACGGGGCTCTCCGTTGCCCTTTTCCCAACTGAGGCGGCTGTATGGCTGAGGAGCGATGTGGGAAGGCAATGGTTTTTCACGAACCTTGAGTCCCGCAGGGGCAATCAGCGCACGATGGCGATAGGCGTCACCCTGGCTTGCGGGCACGTTGTCGGCGACGCCAGATGTCTTGAGCCGATCGCCAGGCGCAATTGGCGCAAAGCAATAGCTGGGGCAGGCATTGGCCAGCACACTTGCCGTTGTGACAGCCAATGCATCACGGCGGAGGCGATGCCCGGCAATTGACACGTTGAATGCGTAGGCTGCAGCCCCATCAATGCCCGTTGAAAGGCGATGAACAAATTCAATGCGCTCGCCTTCTTGCAACGCGGCAAAAAAACCGGTTAGCGCGGCAACACGCACAAATTCCTGGCTTGTTTTCGCGAGCCTATCGGGTAGCGCAAATGCCGTTGATAAACCCGCGAAGACTGTGCTCGTAGCGGTTGACTTGTCGAGCAGCACCGCGCCACATCGAAAGGACTATCTGAAATACTTCAGAACGATTCTTGACACCATAGGCGAGGGAGACAAGTTGTTGGTTGTCAAGATTTCTGAACGCCCGGCGACTGGCGAATCTCTCGCAATCCCTGCAATCGAGTATGAAACCGGATCGGTGCTGAAGAACTCCCATAAGATCAAGGCCGTCAACCTGACGCACTCCCTGGGCGCATTGAAGGCTTTTGAAAAGCTCTTGGCAACCCATGTGGACGAAACGCCGATTCTTGAAGTTACCCAAGGCATCCCGCGCCTCTTGAGTCTTTACAAGTCAGAGCGATTGGTCATGGTCTACCTGTCGGACATGATGGAGTATTCCAGGACGACCGCGAATTTTGAAAGCACGAAGCCAGTTTTCAATCGAAAGGCTGCAGAAGACGCATTCAGCAAGTTAAAACGTGACGGGCGGATCGCAAGTCTGCAAGGGGTGACCATCTATGTTGCTGGAGCGCGCGAACTGGAAAGCGACAAACATAACGCGGTGGTGGCAGCGGCGCGCAGAGAAGCGGTCAAATGGTTTTGGGCAAGTTATTTTTCCGCGAGCGGGGCAAAGCTCGGAGAAAACGCCTATGCAGCAGACCTGCTGCAGTTTGACGCGCTTGAGTGCAATACACCGAATGACGCATGCCGCAACGGCGTATTTACGCAAGAGCGCGATAAGCGTTTGACTAAGTAGGATGGCGCGCAGTGGCTGCCTTTGTGAAAAGCCGCATTGACGAAGGCATCACTTCAACTGCACTTCAACTGCACTTCAACTGCACTTTGCGCTGAACTCTGTGCGCCCCGACGGGCACGGTCAATTTTGAGTTTGCGGCCAGCAAATTCCCGCCGCACAAGACGGCTGCCTCTTCCGCCGGCAGGCTGATTACTACTAAATACGTAGCTAACTATTCAATACCGACGAGGGCTACAGGCACAAAATAACCTTTAAACAAGGCTATGCATGCCAAAACAGCGGCAAAAACGGCTGCGAAGACTCCCGCCAAGGCCATTAGCAAACCCGCTGGCAAGACCACCAAGCCCGCTGCGCCACGCAAAACCCCGGCTAAATTACGCCGGGGTCGGCACCCGACTGAAAACGACGATGCAGGAATCCAGACACCTGCTGGACCCGGCCGTCGCCCGCATGCTTGAGCCCGCGCTGCACCAGCGGCTTGAAGACTATGACGGCAAGGTGTTCAAACGCTGCGAATTCCGTGAACAGGTGCGCGCCCGGTTCGAGTCCATAGACCTGCAGCCCATTCATTACTTGCACCAGAAGCTATTAAAAACGTCGCGTTTGGCTTGCGCAAGTGTTCACCTTTGACCGCTGTCGATCCGACACCATCATCACATCAAATATCACCTCAAATCGAGCAATGGCGAGCGCCGCAAAGGCCGCTCAGCCCTTCCTGAAAATCACCACGTGCTGCCACGGCAGAGTGCTGGCCGTGCGCTCGTAGACCAGCGCATGTTGCGCCGCCTCGCGGCGCACCTGGGCCTCGCTCATTTTGTGCAGGGCCTTGATTGGCACCCGCGCGTCCTCTGCCCGGTATTCGACAAACACCACTTTGCCACCGGGCTTGAGCGCGCGCACCAGGCTCTGCATCACCTCAAACGGGAACTCCAGTTCGTGGTATACGTCCACCATGATGGCGAGGTCGATGCTGCTGTCGGCCAGCTTCACGTTGTCTGCCGCCCCCAGCACTGGCTTGATGTTGGACAGCCCGGCTTTTTTGGCCAGGTCTGACAGCATCTTGATCATCTCGGGCTGCACGTCCACCGCGTATACCGTGCCCGCAGACCCTAGCAGCGGTGCCATGCGGCGCGCGTAGTAGCCGGTGCCGGCACCCACGTCAGCCACCGTCATGCCGACCTTGAGACCCAGCTCGCGCAGCAGCAGATCGCCGCGCTCTTCCTGCTCACGCTCTTCGCGCTCGAGCCAGGCCGCGCCCTGCCAGCCCATCACGCCGGCAATCTCGCGGCCCATGTAAACCTTGCCAATGCC
>JANMVO010000163.1:0-1980 GCA_031392805.1 Rhodoferax sp.
ACTCCCGGCAAACCGGGATGTGCTGGACGACCACCGTCCCACAGTGCCACAATCGCGTCGCACTCGTGTCAAACACAGTGAAGGGTGCAGCGCCCGGAACAAACTTCCACGTCAGGGCCGCCGCTGCGCCCGCCTACTTCCAGGTATGGGCGCTATTACAGCGCACTGGCCTGCGGCACATCAACGCCGACATAACCCAAAACTCAAACACCGCAATCATGGAAGAGGCCCTCGGGCCTCTTCCATGATTGGGTTCTTGGGCAATCGTCAAGTCCGAAGAAAACGCTGCTCACCGTCAGACAAGAGCGGTTCTTGGCCGTCGTTCACAACACCGACGTGTCGCACCTGGCCTGCGCCCGCGCGCTGCTGGACGCGCCCGATGCCATCTTCTCGCCCCAGTTCGCCACACACAAGGGGGCCACCATCGCGGTCATATTGCAGAGGGCCGCCCCAAGCCTGTCGCGCCGTCTCTGCGAGACTTGCCCGAGGGCACGGCCCCTCGGGGGCAACGCAGCACACAACATGGCAAGCGTGGGGGCGAGTCAATTTGAGCTGCAAAGACTGCACGGCATGGACGAGGGCGTGTACCGCGAGGTTTTGAAGAAAGAACCCCCTGATCGCCTGCCGCGTTGTCGCCCCGGTGGGCTCGCACAAAGACCTGCTGGCCTACCTGCTGGCCTACCTGGCGCGCCGCCTGCTGGAAAACGGTGCCAACTCCTCCTTTGTGCACCAACTCGCCGACGAGTCGATAGGCCTGGACGAGTTGCTGATTTCGCCCTTGCGCCTGACGCCACCAGCGTCAGGCGGGCGCGAACCTCAGTCTTCCCTGCCATTGCCGTTGTCGTTGCAGTTGGACATCTTCGGTGCGTCACACAAGAACAGCGCTGGGCTGCACCTGACGGTTCAAACCATGCGTGAACCTCTGTTGGCTGCCTATCAGACCGTCAGTCTGCCTTTGTGCCCATTTTTGATGTCAAATTGGCCTATAACCCGCTATAAATAAGCGTTATTAGCTATAAAAAAAGTAGTAAAATGGATATGATGGAGCATGCCACCATCCTGCGCCGCGCCGCCGACGAGCATGAAAAACAGTGGCCCAAATTCTGTGCCCTGGTGGTCAAGAAAGCTTTCAAAACCTGGGGCGATGCGGTCAGCGAGGTGCGCGAGGCGGTCGACTTCATGCGTCATCCGGAAAGTATTGGAGGGTGAGCGCAGCAAACAGATGCCAAGGCCAAACGCCATCTGAAACGGCCCGTGCCACAGCGGGTACTCCAGCAGGCTGTGCAGCAGGATCAACGCCAGCACACTCCACGCCATTTCCGATGTTGGTCAGCGTGGCATATTGGTTGTGCTGGCGCAGGTTAGGCTTCGCCGACGGCGCGGCTGTTGACCCATGGCGCAAACAGGGAGGCAGTGCCGAAGTCATGCAACACACCAGCCCAAGCACTCAGCCGTGCCGCAGCAAGCCAGACCGTTGCCGCCATGTCATCCACCCGCACCCGCTGCGAAAAAGAGCTGGCCACGCTATTGAAGGCGAGACTGGGAGCGCTACAGGCAAGTGCTGCCAGCTTCGGCATCACTGAAGGCGAAGGGCCTGCGGAAAAGGGATTGAACCAGGGAAGTGCTATGAAAATAGACGCAATCGGGGCCATCGCAGATCTATAAGATTGCCTCAGTTTTTCGCCAACCCGTTATCAAAAATCACCTGAAAATGATGCGCAGGCGCCAAGGTGACGGTTACTCCATCTTGAGCAATGCCAACTCCGGGTATTTGTCATTGCGCAGCGTGCGGATCTCGTCCACTGCCGAGCGATACATCTCCGCCCCGTACAAGGCCTTGATGTTGCGCAACTCCTTCGTTGCCTGCTCGGGTTGTCCGTTTAGCCCCAGCGCAATCACGTATTTCATGTTGAGCGAGCCCCAATGCCGGCTCAAGTTGGCTTTGCGCAGGTGCTCCATGTCGGCCGCCGACATGCTGCG
>JANMVO010000489.1:0-3038 GCA_031392805.1 Rhodoferax sp.
TCGGCATTTTGCCGGGTGATGACGGTGATGTCGCAGTCGCTCACCACCCGGCTGAGGTGACTCGCGAGGTTGTTGCGGGCTTCGGTGTAGGTGATGGCTTGCATGCACGCATTGTACAGAACATTGGGCAATAAAAAAGCGGCGGGTGTTTTGCACCCGCCGCTTTTTCAATTACGTGGCGCCAGCTCGTTGCCAGGCGCAACAATTCACTGGAACGCGTAGGAACTCTGCACCGTATTGCCGTTTCGGTTGTTGATGGAGAACCCGTATTCCATGTAGGTGGGCAACCCCAATTTAGCCACCGCTGCGGGAACTACCAGCGTCGCGGATGTCGCATTGGCGAGGGGGTAGCTGGGGTCAACCTGCCGACTGGCCGGGTTGAACGGCACCTGGGCCGCATCCACCTTGCCTAGCTTGAAGGAGAAGAACGAGCCCCATCCCAGCAATCTGCCGTCTGGCATCGCGCCTGCGGGACTGAAGCTCGTATCCATCGAGAACGCGGCCTTGCCCCTTACTGCGGTCGCGATGGCTGCTGCTGTCATGGAATTGGTCGCCACCTTGGGGAACAAGTCGGTCGCGACCCCCGCAGTGCCAGCGAGAGCCACCGCGCTGAAGGGTAAATTGGCCAGCTTGGCGGTGTAGGTGGCAATCGGCGTGCTGCTGGCCTGCCCGTTCACGGTTTTCCAGCCATCATCGTTGTAGACCTTGACGGTGTACTCACCGCCGACCATCACGCCCAGCCCGTCGAAATTAGCATCAAGCGCTGCGGGCACGGTGGCGTTGAACAAGCCCCAGTTGTTGCTGGTTGCGCCGTTGGCAACGCAATCGGCCGTTTCAGCCGACGCGAAGGCACCCGTGGGAGTCCTGCAAAACAGCCAAGCGTCTGTGTCCTTCCAGTCAACAAAATTCCCGTTCTTGCCCGTAAACTCGGGCGCATCACGCAGCAGGCGTACCGACACCATTTTCAGGGTGATGGGTGCCGCAGGCGAACCACCCACAATGCCTGGCCCGGCAATGGTGACGTATTTGGCGACGTTGGCCGGGTCGGCCACGTTGAAACGGATAAATTTGTTGTACCCAACGGCAGGTGTCACCGGCAAGCCAGTCGCCAACACGGTGCGATCGTAGCGCTGGTTGTGGGCATTTACATTGGCGTTAATTATTTTGCGGTTGCCATAAAAGCGCCAGTCGGCTTTGCTCTCGGACGTAGCGCAGGCGCTGCCGTCGGCCAGCTTACTGCCTGCGGAGCTACCTGAGATGATCGTCTCGGTCGGTATCGCGTCAGCCAGCGCCGTAGATTTCGTGCCGTCTTGGTAGGTTACGTCGTATTTGATGTCAATCTCACGGCGGCTAGTGCCGTCTGCGTTGCTTAGATTGCGCTCCGCCAAGACTTTGATGTTGCTTCGCGTGGCCCCAACGTCAAACTGACGGCTGGGAACAGCCAGTGGATCTGTGTCGAAATCTGCGACAGCGAAGGACTTGCTAAAGCCGTTGGTCAAACTGCAGCCGTCAACGAGCGCAAAATTCGCAGCGCCCGTCGTAGGAATCGCAGTAGCGCGCAGCGCATCAGCTTTAGCCAAAAACGCCTTGGCAGCGTCCAGCGCAGGCTCCGCCGACGGGGCGACACTAACCACCAGTGATGGCGTGGGCGTGGGAGTTGGTGTGGGGCTTACGGAATCCCCCCCCCGCAGGCTGCCAAAAGCGCCGCTGCGGCGATTGAAGATACCTTGAATGCATGTGAAATCATGTAACTCTCTCCTGTAGGTTTGGATTGTTCAAATAGGATTCTGATATCTCCGGGCAAACCCATCTGCGAATTCCGAAAGTGCCGCATCCGAAAATCATGCTAACAGCTTGTCACAGAACGGCATCCCCCTTTTTGATGATGAAAACGCCTTTGTCGGCGGTTTATTGATCTTCTCTTGCGTGATTGCAAGGCGGATGCCACGCGCGCCGCTGTCGTTCGCCGGTTCGTGCACGGGATCAGGCCGACGGGGCACTCAGCTCCGCGGCTGTCCCCCGTGTCCGCCTATGGCGGACTACTCCGCCTTGATGCCGCTACGCTGAGCGCCACGCCGACCTGATCTGCGAACAAGTGGGCGTTCAACCGTAGTGATCCAACCCCCTTTGCTGCCGACGGGGGCATGGGTGCGTAGCGCAGCGAAATCAAGGAGGAGCTGTCGGTCATAGACCGACGCGGAGGACATTCGCGCAGCTATGCACACTTGCCTCATCGGCTTGTACACACCTGAACGAGATCCCCGAAGGTTCAATACCAATACGGTTTCAGAGGGAGGACCAGCCCAAACGGCGAGTGAATTTCGAAACTCTCAACCAGGTGATTTGGAGTTCGCCAAGTCAGCCCACGTCCGCAACTCGGTCGGCAAATCTGCCAGCAATGACACGGCGTGCTGATCTGCGGGGTGGCTGAAGCGCAATTGCCATGCATGCAGAAACATGCGCTTCAAACCCTGCTTTTGCAGCGCCTTGTTCCACTTAAAATCACCGTATTTGTCGTCGCCTGCAATGGGGTGGCCTTCGCTGGCCAGGTGCACGCGGATTTGGTGGGTGCGGCCGGTTTTGAGGGTGACTTCGAGCAGGGTGAATTTCTCGGTCTTATGGGCCACTTTCACCAGAGTCACTGATTTCATGCCCTCCGGATCATCCTTGGTGGTGACCTTGACCCGGCGCTCGCCTTCTTTGCCTTGCACACTAGGCAACAAAAACTTGACCAGCGGTTTGTCCAGCACCTTCTTGTTCGCGGGCCACGTGCCCTGCACCAGCGCCAGATAGGTTTTGCCAGTTTCGCGCTCCCGAAACTGGTTCTGCAAATTAACCAGAGCCGAGCGCTTTTTGGCCACCAGCAAAATGCCCGAGGTGTCGCGGTCCAGCCGGTGCACCAATTCCAGAAATTTGGCTTGGGGCCGCGCGCGGCGCAATTGCTCGATCACACCAAAACTGACACCGCTGCCGCCGTGCACCGCCACGCCGGCCGGTTTGTCCAGCGCGATCAGGTGCTCGTCTTCCAGCAGGATCGG
>JANMVO010000513.1:0-1500 GCA_031392805.1 Rhodoferax sp.
TGCAAAAGGTATTCAAGCGTGGACTGGCCGGACTCGCCGGGGTGGACGCCCTGGATGGGCTGGCCCAGTTGCATCTGGTCGCCCAGCAAAACAATGTTTCTGGCGCAGGCGGACATCGCCAGAAGGTTGGCCAGTGATACCTGCCCTGCCTCGTCCACAAACAGGTAATCGAATTTTTGCTCCAGCTTGGGAGATGAAAACAACCAGGCCGTGCCCGCAACCAAAGCATATTCATTGACGCGCTTGACTATGTCCTGTGTATTCAGGTTGTCGCTGATATATTTTCCGTTGATGCAGGACTCTGGCCCGCTGGATTTTTTCACGCCATTGAAAGTGAATCCGTCGGCCTCCACCACCTTCTCGACCGCAGCCAGCAGGTTGTTGATGGCCTTGTGGCTGTTGGATGTTACGGCCACCGTTTTTCCGGTTTTCAGCAGGTCCACGATAACGTGCGAACCGGTGTAAGTCTTGCCGGCGCCCGGCGGACCTTGAATGAAAAGGCAACTGCTCGACAGGCTGGCCACCACGCGGCTGGTGCCGGACAAAAGATCTTCCCCCGGCGCGATCAAGGTTTGGTCAGGCGCATGGCCCAGGATTCGAGGCGCAGCCCGCCTCAACAAGGCCAGGCCGGCGCTGAACTTGTCCTGGCCCGCAAGGTAGGCGTCAACAAAACGCTTGTAGGCGTTTTGAATGACCTGTGTGTTGATGGGCAAACCAGTGCCAATTGCCATCCCGGCACTTGGCGGCGCGTCGTCCCCTTTGCAATAGAAGTTAACGATGCGTTTGTCTTCATCAATAAGGACATCTTCAATTTCGACCATGGATTCCACAATCGAGCAGTTGTCGCCCGTTTTGAGCTTGAATTCCTGTTCCGGAAATTGGTAGCAGCAATCCCAACCATCGCCATTGGCAACTGGCTCGCTGGCTTGCGTCATGCAGGCAATGACCTCAATGTCGTCAAGCAGTTCTTCGTCGCTTGCCTGCTGGCGTGCAAACAGCGCCCACCAAACCGGCTTTTCTGTGCGGCGGTGAAAACCAAGCAGGTGAAACATCAACTCGTGCAGGCGATGGGCATCGGTCCACGTCAAACGGTCCAGTGGCAATTGGCCCAGCAATTTCCGGCGATAAGTCTCCATAGCCTCTTCGCCTGCCAACGCTTTTGCTGATTTTTCGCGAACAGGCGGCTCAACTACAGTGGCAGCGCCAGCCAGTGCGGCGTCGTGCGGGCGTATGCGCAGCAACCACTGCCGAAGTTCAAACGTGCTGACCACGTCGTCTTTGTTGTAATCTTCAATGGCCTGTAGCAGAGCCGCATCTTGCGTGGCTTTCCATTGCTCGTAGAACACGATGGACGCGCCCGCGGTTTTCACGTCGCCGCTGCGGGCTGCGCTGTAAAAGCGCTCGATGTATTTGATGGAATAACTCGGCTCGCCCACGCGCAGGCCTTCACGCACGACGGCATACAGGTCTACCAGCTTGCGCTGCCTGAGCAGGTTATCG
>JANMVO010000073.1:0-14713 GCA_031392805.1 Rhodoferax sp.
CCGCATGTCGTCCACCTTGACTTTGAGCACGTTGGCCGCCGACATTTTGCGCGGCAGAACAGCAAACCGGTCCCACACCGTCTGCGCTGCCTTGACGGAGATTTGCTGGCCCACTATGCTGCGCGCCAAGGTGACA
This sequence comes from Rhodoferax sp., assembly GCA_031392805.1. Lineage (GTDB taxonomy): Bacteria > Pseudomonadota > Gammaproteobacteria > Burkholderiales > Burkholderiaceae_C > JANYCG01. The sequence goes on from JANMVO010000073.1 coordinate 137, forward strand.
AAGGCGTCGCCGCGCGTTTGCAGGCAGGCGTCGCCAAATTGCGGTATCAGGCGCTTCATGACCCGGTCTTTTTTGACCAGGTGTTTGCAGGCGTCTTCCCAATAGTCGGGAGTGAAAACTGCGGGAACTATATTTTTAATAGCTGACATTGATTACTGTCTGTGGGCTGCAGGCCATTTTTCTTCTCAAAACATTCATTGTGCTTCCCAGGTGGTGCCGCTCGGCGAATCCTTGAGCACTATGCCAGCCTCCAGCAACTCCTTGCGGATGCGGTCCGCTTCATTGAAGTTTTTGGCAGCTTTGGCCTGCGCACGGAAAGCTATCATGGAGTCGATGCTTTCAGTCGTGTGTCCTACTGTCGCTGTTGCCGTAAGTATGTCACCCGCCTCGACCAATGCAGCGTATGCCGACACCGATTGTCGCCACTGTAAAAATGTTTTTGGATCGCCCTGTAACAAGCCAAGGCAACCACCCATTACCTTCAACAATCCTGAGATCGCTGATGAGCGAGTGCGATTGACTTCACCCGCCAAGTCAAACAACACGGCCATCGCCTCTGGCGTACCAAAATCCTCATCCATCGCCGTCCTAAATCGCGCTGCGAAAGGATTGCCCCAGTCAATTGCCACGTCAGCAGGCGGCACCAGGTCCAACGCGGTGTAAAGCCGCTTGAGTGACTGACGGGCATCATCCAGATGCACATCGCTGTAATTCAGCGATGTGCGGTAATGCGTGCGGACCAGAAAGAAGCGCACTGTCTCGGTGTCGTACTTGGCCAGCACCTCGCGGATGGTGAAAAAATTGCCCAGGCTTTTGGACATCTTCTCGTTGTCCATCTGCACCATGCCGTTGTGCATCCAGAACCTGGCCAGTGGTTTGCCAGTGGCACCCTCGCTTTGCGCAATTTCATTTTCGTGATGGGGAAACTGCAGGTCCACTCCACCGCCATGAATGTCAAACGTCTCACCGAGGGTCTGACTGCACATGGCCGAGCATTCAATGTGCCAGCCGGGGCGGCCACGTCCGTAGTCATATGGGCCTGCCTGACCTGCCCCACCTGCCCCACCTGCCTCACGACCGCCCGCACCGCCCACGCCATCCCATTTGGCATCTTCGGGCTCGAACGCCTTGGCCGCTTTCCACAGCACAAAGTCCAGCGGATCGCCCTTGTCGTCCTGTACCGCAACCCGCTCACCCGCGCGCAGGTCATCCAGCGATTTGCCCGACAGCTTGCCATAGCCGGGGAACTTGCGCACTGCAAAATTCACGTCGCCACTGGGCGCCTTGTAGGCCAGGCCCTTGACCTCCAGCCGGTTGATCAGGTGCAGCATTTGGGGCACGTATTCGGTGGCGCGCGGCTCCATCGTAGGCGGCTCAATGCCCAGCCGGCCAATGTCGGCGCGCATGACCTCAATCATTTCATCAGTGAGCGCACGGATGGTGATGTTGCGCTCAAGCGCCCGCTTGATGATCTTGTCGTCAATGTCGGTGATGTTGCGCACGTAGGTCACACGCAAGCCGTTGACTTTCAGCCAGCGTTGAACCACATCAAATGCCATCGCCATGCGGGCGTGACCGATGTGGCACAGGTCATAAATCGTCATGCCGCAGACATACATGCGGACATGGCCGGGCTCAATTGGGGAAAACTCTTCCAGGGCACGCGACAGCGTGTTGTAGATGCGCAAGCTCATGGGGCAATCGGTGGGTAACCATCAGGCTGGGGCCGGGGGGTGGAACGACACCCCTCGGATACAATCCAGCGCAGTATATAACCCCCGCACAGGGGTTCTTTCAGAGCAGAAATCAAAAGGCACAATGAAGCACGCCCACCCTCCCCTTGTCAAACCGTTTCAATGCTTCGTCCTTGCATTGGCCTTCGCGTTGACGGCGGCCTTCGCAGACGAATACAGCGATGTCGGTCAACTCATGCGCGCGGGCAAGCTGGGAGATGCCCTGGTCCAAGCCGATTTGTACCTGGCCTCCAACCCGCGCGATCCGCAGATGCGTTTTCTCAAGGGCGTGCTGCAGCGTGATTCAGGCAAGCAGGCTGATGCAATAACCACTTTTACCAAGCTCACCGAGGACTACCCCGAGTTGCCGGAACCGTACAACAATCTGGCAGTGCTGTATGCGGGTCAGAGCCAGTTTGACAAAGCGCGCGCCGCGCTGGAGATGGCCATCCGCACCAACCCCAGCTATGCCACCGCGCACGAAAACCTTGGCGACGTCTATGCCAAACTGGCCAGCCAGGCCTACAACAAGGCGCTACAGCTTGACGGCACCAACACCGCCGTGCCGCCCAAACTGGCCCTGATTCGTGAACTCTTCAACCCCGGTGCCAAGGGTCAGCGTGTGTCGGCTACCACCACCGCAGCAGCGCATGTGGCAATCACCCCTGCAGCTCCGGCAAAAGCCGCTTTGGTACCCGCCGCACCTTCAACGCCTGCAGCACCCCCTGACACACCCCCAGGAGCACCCGTATCACCCGCCGCGCCTGTCGCTGCCGTGCCCGCAATGGTGAAGGCACCCGCGACAACAGCGGCCCTGGCAAGCGCACCTGCCTTAGCAACTGCACGAACTCCAGCAATGCCGGCGGCAGCAGACAGTGCGGCCAAAGAGGCCGAATCAGCAATTCGGGCCTGGGCGGCAGCCTGGTCCGCGAGAGACATGACTGGCTACTTTGCCGCCTACGGTAAGGACTTCGGCCCGCCAGCAGGACTATCCCGCAGCGCGTGGGAGGAGGAGCGCCGCATTCGCATTACCGGCAAAACAACTATCAACGTCAGGGTGGAGAATTTGACTGTTTCCATCAATGGCTCAAGGGCCGTTGCAAAATTCCGGCAGGATTACCGCGCTGCGGGTTTGTCGGTGTCAAGCCGCAAGACACTGGACCTGGTCAAAACCGGAAACCGGTGGCTGATCGCCAGGGAATCCACTGGCGCTTGATGGCTCGACTTGGGGCTCAGACGGTGCAGGCCACAACTGCTTTTTGGTTATCCTTTTGGTTATCCTTTTGGTTATCCGCCCCAGGTTTTATGCTTAGGTCTTCATGACTAGGGAATTTTTTTCTTTTCTGCTTGCAGCCGCGCTGATGTGGGGCGCGACGTCGCCTGACGCTGTTGCTCGCGTGCGCAAACCGGCAGCTTCGCCCATCCCCGAACCACAAGTCGAATCCACGGGAACCGCCGAAACGCGCCTGATTGAGGTCTACAAACTCGTGGCGCAGGAGCAAACCCGCAAAGCGCTGTCCAAAGCGACCCGTCTGGTACACGATCACCCCAACTTCCAGCTGGCGCAGCTCGTCTATGGCGATTTGCTGATGGCGCAAACCCGCCCCTTGCGCGGCTTGGGCGATGTGCCCGAGGCGATGGCGCAGGCCGGTGCACCGGTGCTGGCAGAGTTGCGTGACGAATCCCGCCTGCGGCTCAAGGCGCTGAACGAGCGACCGCCGACGGGACACATACCGTCACAGTTTCTGGCGCTATCACCGCGCAACAGGCACGCGATCGCGGTGGACGCTTCGCGTTCCCGACTGTACCTGTTTGAAAACACGGCTTTGGGCCTGGTGCTGGTAGCGGACTATTACATTTCCGTAGGCAAGTCGGGCACCGAAAAATCGGCCGAGGGCGACTTCCGCACGCCACTGGGCGTGTATTTCATCACCGGAAGTGTGAACCCGAAGGTGCTCAGGGATTTTTATGGTTCCGGGGCGCTGCCCATCAATTACCCCAACATGCTGGACAACAAGCGCGGCAAGACTGGCGGCGGCATCTGGCTGCACGGCACGCCATCGAATCAATTTTCCCGTCCGCCCCTGTCCACCGACGGCTGCGTCGTGCTGGCCAATCCGGATTTGGACCAAATCATCCGAACCGTGGAGATCCGTACAACGCCGGTGGTGATTTCAAAGCAGTTGCAATGGGTTCCGCCCTTAAGCGCCCTGGCACAGAGCAAGCCATTCGAGGATGCACTGCAAGCCTGGCGCAGCGCCAAATCGAGTGGCAACATGGATCGCCTGCTGAGCTTTTACACGCCGGACTTCAACAGCTACGGCAAGACCCTCAGCGAATTTACGCCCACACTGCGTGGCGAGGTCAAAAAATTCCAGGGCCGCACCATTTCGCTCAAGGACGTCTCCTTTCTGCGTTGGACCGATGCGGCGGACACCATGGTGGTAACCTTTGGCGAGGTGACAGACGGCACGCGCAGCGGTGTGACCAAACGCCAGTACTGGACTCGCGAAGGCAGCCAATGGAAGATTTTTTTTGAAGGAGTGATTGGATGAACCGTCGATACTTTGGCAATCTAGCCGTGGTGTTTATTGAATTATTTGCTATTTTTTCAATAGTATTTACGGCACAGGCTCAAACCGTGCCTCAGGTAAAATTTTCAACCTCGGCAGGCGATTTTGTGGTCGAGGTGTACCCCGACAAAGCCCCAAAGACGGTTGAGAACTTTCTGCAGTACGTCAAGGACAAGCACTACGATGGCAGCATTTTTCACCGAGTGATTGAAAACTTCATGGTGCAAGGAGGTGGCTTTGATGCCAAATACACCGAGAAAAAAGGCCGCGCGCCAGTGGTACATGAAGGACGCGAAGCGCTTGAAAAAGGCGGCTCCCGCAACGTCGTGGGCACGCTGGCCATGGCCCGCACCAGTGACCCACATTCCGCTTCGGCACAATTTTTCATCAACGTGAACGACAACGCCTTTCTGGATCCCACGCTGATTCCTCCTGGCGACCCGGTTCCCAAATTTGAGTACCAGGGACGTGTCTATGAAAATACACCGCGTGCCAAACTGGTCAACGCACCGCAACTGTTTGGCTACACCGTGTTTGGCAAGGTGGTCAGCGGCATGGACGTGGTGGCGAAGATCAAGTCAACGCCAACCGGCGCGGGCGGCCCGTTCCCGAGCGACGTTCCCAAAACACCCATTTTTATCAACTCTGCAACCCTGGTGAAATAAATCATGAGCAACCCAAAAGTCGACCTCCACATTGCCAACTACGGTGTCATTACGCTTGAGCTTGACGCAGACAAGGCACCCAAATCGGTCGCCAACTTTCTGAGCTACGTCAACAAGGGCCACTACAACAACACCGTTTTCCACCGTGTCATCCCGGGTTTCATGGTGCAGGGCGGCGGCATGGAGCCCGGCATGAAAGAAAAGAAAGGCGATGCGCCAATCAACAACGAAGCCAACAACGGCTTGAAGAACAGCAACTACACCGTGGCCATGGCCCGCACGGGTGATCCCCATTCTGCGACGGCACAATTTTTCATCAACGTGGCAGACAACGGCTTTTTGAACCACACTGCAATCTCAGCCCAGGGCTGGGGCTATGCAGTGTTCGGCAAAGTGGTTGGCGGTACGGACGTCGTTGACAAAATCAAGGCCGTCAAAACTGGTCGCAAGGGCCATCACGACGATGTTCCCAATGACGATGTGGTGATTGAGAAAGCCGTCGCGCTTTAAATACAACGCGCAACGGGCATGCTGCTGGCCCCGCCTCACTGGCGAACGATTGATTTCATTTCCGATCTGCACTTGCAGGAATCGGATGTTCTGACATTCGGTGCCTGGCAAAGCTACATGCGCATCACGCGGGCCGATGCAGTCTTTGTGCTGGGCGATTTGTTTGAAGTCTGGGTGGGGGACGATGCAGGTTCTGAAGACTTCGAGAGCCAATGCGCACAGGTTCTGCAAAGCACCGCGCTGCGGCTTCCCGTTTTCTTCATGCACGGCAACCGCGACTTTCTGGTCGGGCGCGGATTCATGACGCAGTGCAGCGCCACCCTGCTCGACGACCCGACGGCAATCAGCTTCGACGGGCAGCCCTGGCTGCTAAGCCATGGCGATGCGCTTTGCCTGGCCGATACCGAATACCAGCAGTTTCGCAAAACCGTGCGCAGTGCTGCGTGGCAGCAAGACTTTCTGGCACGACCGCTGGCCGAGCGCAAAGCAATAGCCCGCGATCTGCGAGCGCAGAGCGCGGCCAGAATACGCTCCACCACCGAATATGCCGATGTGGATGAAAAAGCCGCAGCTGACTGGTTGCGCCACGCAGGCGCCACCCACCTGATCCACGGTCACACCCATAAACCTGCCAACCATAGGCTAGGAGACAAGCTTCACCGGATCGTGCTCAGCGACTGGGATGTGTCCGCCAACCCGCCGCGCGCTGAAGTGCTGCGTTTGAGCATCAAATCCACACCGGCTGACTCGCCCATTCTGGTGCTTCAGCCGCAACCGCGCGTCAGCATTCAACGCATCTCACCCACCCAGGCTTAGTAGAGAACGGCTGACCATGCACGCCTGGTTAAACGCACTTTGGACTCGCCGCCCACTTCAGTCCGGCCAGCCAGGCGCTATTGACACAATCCCGGATCGGCTGTGGCAACAGACATTGACGCTATACCCCTTTCTGGCGTTGCGCACGCCGCAAGAACTGGCACGCCTGCGGCTGCTGGTCCGAGATTTTCTGCGTCAAAAAGAATTTCATGGCGCACAGGGGCTGGTCATCTCGGACGACATTGCGCTGGCGATTGCGGCCCAGGCCTGCCTGCCCATTTTGAACATGGCACCGCGCCGAAAGGCGCTGTCCTGGTATGACGACTTTGTGGGTATCGTTGTGCACCCGGATGAGGTGCTGGCGCGGCGCGAGGTGCAGGACTCTGCGGGCGTGGTGCATCAGTACCAGGAGGTGCTGACGGGCGAGGCCATGGAAGGCGGGCCCATCACCCTGAGCTGGAAGGATGTTGTGCACGCTGGCCAATCGGCGGTTCAAGGGCACAACGTGGTGATACATGAATTTGCCCACAAGATTGACATGCGCAATGGCGTGGCCGACGGCTGCCCTCCTCTGCCGGCAGGCTTCATGGGAGCACCCAGCGCAAGCGCCGCGCGCAACGCCTGGCGGGCTACCTTGCAGGCGCAGTTTGAAGCTTTCTGTGACCAGGTGAGCATCGCCGGGCGATTTGGGGGCACGCCCACCTGGCTTGATCCCTATGGCAGTGAATCTGTGGGTGAATTTTTTGCGGTGGCGTGCGAGGCCTACTTTGTCAACCGCGCCTGTTTCGCCACCGACTTCGCGCCCTTGATACCGATGTTTGACGCTTTTTTCAATGCATTCCCTATCGCTGCCAATCGACCGGATTAACCTCGTCAATCTGCCAGGGGTCCAGAAATCGCTCGGCATAACTCTGGTACACGCCTTTGCTCACGAAGATGTCGAACAAGTCCGGATCAATGTGGCCATTGAGCTTGAATTTATTCATGATGCCCATGGCCTGAGACAGCTTCATGCCGGGCTTGTACGGCCTGTCCTTGGCGGTGAGGGCTTCAAAAATGTCGGCAATGCCCATGGTGCGCGCCTGCACTGACATTTGGTCGCGCGTCAGTCCTTTAGGATAGCCCTTGCCATCCATGCGCTCATGGTGACCGCCCGCGTATTCGGGCACGTTGTGCAAGTGTTTTGGCCAGGGCAGCTGCTCCAGCATCTTGATGGTGGCCACGATGTGGTGGTTGATGACGTTGCGCTCGGACAGGGTCAGGGTGCCGGCGCGAATCGTCAGGTTTTCAACTTCATCGGCGGTCAAAAAATCGGTCTCAATCCCGCTGACACTGCGCCAGGTGTGCTGGCGGCCGATCTCCCGAACGCGATTGATGGCGTCCTCAGCCATGCTCTCAACACCGTGATTGGCAGCGCGTATAAATTCCCGGTCTTTGTCCAATGCGTCAATTTTCTCCCGGCATTCGCGCGAGATGCGGCCCTCGGCTTGCGCATCTAACTGGGCGCGCAGGGCCAACTGGCGCCGCAGCGCTTCAATCTCGCGGTCACGCTTGAGCACTTCAAAGCGGGTATCGACCAGTTCAACCCGGTCAAACAGGGTATGCAGCTTGGTGGCTTTGTCTACCACATGCACCGGCGTCGTCACCTTGCCGCAGTCGTGCAGCAGCCCGGCAATCTTGAGCTCGTAGCGGTCGCGGTCAGTCATGCGAAAAGACGCCAGGGGACCGTCGGTGGTGTCGTTCACAGCCTCGGCCAGCAGCATCGTCAGGACGGGAACCCGCTGGCAATGACCACCGGTGTAAGGGGATTTTTCGTCAATGGCCAGGTTGATCAGGCTGATGAACGATTCAAACAACTCTTCCAGCTGCGTCATCAGCAGCCGGCTGGAGAGTGCAATCGCCGCTTGCGATGCCAGCGACTCTGCCAGGCTTTGGTCGGCAGACGAGAATGGCACCACGTCGCGCGAACCGTGCCGCTGCGCGTTGATGAGTTGCAGCACGCCGATGACCTCGCCTTCATGGTCTTTCATCGGCACGGCAAGTAACGACTGTGAGCGATAGCCTGTGCCTTCGTCAAAGTGACGCGTGCCCGAAAAGTCGAAGCTGGCCTCGGTATAGGCGTCGGCAATGTTCACCGTTTGGCTGTGGATGGCGGCATAAGCCGCCACCAGTGAATCATTGGGCGCGCCCTTGTCGTCCTGTAGCGGCAGGTTGGGGAAATCGATGGCGACGCCCGACGTGCCGCCCATGGCAATGTTCAGGGAGTCGGTTCGAAGGATCTCAAAGCGCAGGGACTTGCCGTCGTCCATCATGCGGTACAGCGTGCCGCCGTCGGCGTTGGTAATTGTTTTGGCAGCCAGCAAAATCGTCTCCAGCAGCCGCGTGATGTCACGCTCTCTGGACAATGACGCGCCGATGTCGTTTAGCTGTTGCAGCCGTTTCAGCAAGTCTTCAACCGAATCCATGGTTTCCTCCCTGTCGCAGGGTTAACTGGCCTGATCAGTTCTTGAGCAACACTTTCAACGCGTTCTGAAGCCGCCGCGCGTTGTCTGGCTCATAGCCGCTGGTCAACACCGCAGCGACGTCCTGCCCCCAGGTTTGCACCGGCGCTGGATCATGGCGTTTGGTCAACAACTGCAATTGCAACGCACGCCGGGCATTGATGTGTTCGGCAGGCGTAGGCAGCTCAGCGGCCATCTCGAGGCGAAGCAGCGCCACCGAGGCATCACCCGCAGTCTCGCCACCCAATCCCTGTGCCCAGGCGCTGCGGGTCGCCGCCGTGGTGCGGTTGCCCAAGTCCTGCGCGCTGGGGAGTTGCGCGGAGTCCCGCGTTTCCCACGCGGTGAGCAACTGCATGATGGATTCGCCGTGGGCCCTGGCAGCCAGTTTTTTCAGGGCAAACTGGGCGTTCTCGAGTGCGTCGCGCTGGGCGCGAAAAGCAGTGTCGCCCAGGCGCGGCGCATCGCTCCACGCTGAATCACGCGCACCCGGTGCGCTACGGCCATCACGGCCACCACCCCACGCCATCGCACCACGTTCATCACCGCGTGCATCACCAGGTGCATCTCCACGCGCCGGGCGGTCAGGACGGACTGGTCGATCAGATCGCGGCCCATCCTTGCGGTCCCCAAATTTGCCGCCCCGTGCGGCCACCGCCGGTTCTGATTTCTTCATGCCGGGTCGGTCGTCCCCGCGCACGGCTACCACGGGCTTGCGCGGGACTACAGGTTTGGGAGGGGGTTCTGCGGGTGTATCGGCAGCCGTTTTGGGTTCTGCGGTTGCTATATTTTCAATAGCTTCTTGTCTTTTATCCACAAGGGCCAGCGTCTGATTTTCCTCGGAAAATTGCGTTGGCGACACCCCGCCGGGATTTTGCGCCAGCCCGCTGTCTGCCTCAGAGGTTTTTGCGGCCTGCGCGACCGCCTGCGCTTGCGCTTGACCGCGCAAGGCAGCGTCCAGCGCGGTCATGGCGCTGCGAATGCTTTGCGCATCGCCCGACGCGTTGGCTGCTTCAAGGGCCTTGGCGGCGTCCAGCACCACGCGGTCACGCGCGCCAAGCGCCGCATCAGCGGTCTCGCGCTCGGCCGTCTTGCGGTTAAACGCATCGTCGATCGGCTTGCGAAACGCATCCCACAGTTTTTGCTCAAACCGGCGGTCCAGCGGGACGGCATGGGCCTCGGCCTGCCAGCGTTGCTGCAGGGCCTTGACCGCGTCTACGCGCAGTACAGGTGCTGCGCCCAACACCCTGGCTTCTTCAATCATGGCCTGGCGTTGTTCCACGCTGAGTTTTTGCAGGGCTTCCAGAGGTGCCGCCGCCGCATTGATCGCCTCCAGCCACTGGGGCTGCAATTCTGCAAACGCCTTTTCACCCTGATGGCCAGTTTCGCGCCAGCGATCGCCAAACTGATGCAGGATGCGGTTAAAACCTTTCCAGTCCTGGTCCAGCGCAGTGGGATTGGCAGCGCCCCAGTCTTTGACTTCATCGATCAACGCCAGACGTTGCGCTTTGTGTTCGGCCGATTCGGTTTTGATCTTGTCCAGCCAGGCTTCAACCACTTTATAGGCCTGGTTGCAGGCCTCATCAAAGCGTTTCCACAGCGCGTGGTTAGGCACCCCGCCCTGGTCGGTCTGTTTCCATTGCTCGCGCAAGGTGCGCAGGGTATCTTGCATCTTGCGCCCGCCCAGTTCATGCCCAGACTCGCGCTTTAGCAAGCCTTCGGCCTTTGCCACCAGCTCTTCGCGCAACTGGTCTGCACGCCAGCGCTGCCAGCCTTCCAGCTCACCGGCGGCGGTCAGCGCCGCATGCGCCTGGTTTTCCAGTCTGTCGTCGATGAGCCGGCCAGATTCCTTGAGCGCGTTACGCAGGGCGTTGGCAGCACCTGCACTGGCCTTGCCATGGCCCTCAGAAATTTCAAGCTCCAGTTTTGACAGTGCATCTCGCACAGCGGACTGCGCCTGCGCCCTGACTTCAGGATCAATTTTCGGCTTTTGGGGCCGGGCTGGCGCTTCAATTGCAACGCCGCGGGCAGTGCGCAACTCGTTCGCCCACAGGGGCACGGGCGGCAGCGGTGCAGCCGCGTTTTCGCTGGCAGCCACGGCCTGGGCGAGTGCCCCCTGGAAGGCCTCCCACACCACCAGCAACTGGGCGCGCGAGGTCTCCAGCAAGGGCGGAAATTTTGCGTCAACGCTGGACCAATTTGGATCGGTGAGCAATGCATTGGCCTGCGCCTGCCAATGGTCCACATCCGCGCGCAAGGCCTCCAGCGCGTGTTGCGCGTCACGCCACGGCTTCATGGACAACACTTCAATGCGCTGGGCCAGCAACACGGCTGCCTCGCGCTGCACCTGAACCCGGTGCTGCAGGTCTTCGATGACTTTGACGCGATCAGCCAGTTGCGTCTTGAGCGTGTTCAGTGGCTCTTTGGAGAGTGGTGCGCCTGCCTTGGCTGCGTCGCGTTGCCAGGCCAGCGCATCGGCAATATTGAGCTTGGAAACCGCCAGCAGCGTTTGACCTTTGGCCGCCCATTCGGCCGCAACGACTTCCTGGCCCCTGGTGCGCTTGATTTCGTCCAGCTTCTCGCGCAGGAGCTTGGCAGCCCCTTTGTCACGGCTGGCAAGCTCCTTGAACACGTCTTGCAGTTGCTGCTGGGCCGGCGCGCTGGCCAGCCACTCTCGAACACGCGCAGAGCGCTCGCCAGAGGTTGGCGCAGAAAAGGCACCCCCGGTCAGTTCATCAAGTTGTCGAATGTCGTTATGTTTTGAGGGGCTGGCAGGCGTCACGGTGAGTTCAGGGTAAGTTTCGGGAAAAAACAACGCCATCTTCAATTCAATGCGATATCGGGTGCACCGCCGTACACAGTGCAGTGGTTTGTCCCATGCCGCCTGTCGGCATTATTGGACAGTAAGGCGGCAACAGCAAATCGCATTGAAATGAAGATGGAATAACTTCAACCCGACATTTTCGCCTCTATTTGTGCCCTAAAACTGGCATTGCGGAAAACTCCAGGCAGACCGACGGGATGATGGGCGGACAAACACCCTAATTTGTGAGCAGATTCAGCTCGGCTCGCGGCGACCATTTTGCGTCAGGCGCAACCGGCCTGGCCGCGCCCAGGAACAAGCGTTCGGGCGGCAATTGCTTCTCTGCCAGATAGTCCTTTACAGCGACACCGCGTTGCAACGCCAGCTCGCGCATGGCATCCTCGGTCACGCTGATATTGGCCAGCAACAGCGCCTCCATTTCGTTGGCGGAGATGTCTTTGGCGATGCCGATCAGATTGCGGGGCTTGGTCATGTCCGCACGTTTGTAGACCTCTTTCAGCAGTGCAGGGGCCTCGGTGTCCGTGACCAGGCCAACAGTCGCCGCCTGGGCCGCCACACCGCCTGCCACGGCAACGCGGCGCTTCTCGGCTTGCAGCAATGCCCTTAGGCGCTCGCGCTTGTAGGCCTCACGCTCCGCCTCCAGGCTGGCCGTGCCCACCACCGTCATCTTCAGGCCGGGACGGTCGGTGAGGGCTTTGGCCACTTTGTCCAGGCCCACCCTGGCATCCGGCCCCAGCGTGGCACTGCCGGGCGCAAAACCGACCATGGAAAGTTCGTCTCCGCCGCCGCCAAAAGCACTGGCCAGCAGGCTGAAGGGTGACGTGATCGCCTTGACGATCAAATTGACAATCACCTTGAAGATGATCGGCCAGAGCCTGAACTGTGGATCGTTCAACGAGCCGCTTATCGGCAGATTGATGTCGATCACGCCATGGCGGTCCGCCAGCAACGCCACGGCGAGCTTCACCGGCAGACTATTGGGCGCTCCGTCCACCTTGTCGCCAAAGGTGAGCTGGTTCAGGATGATGTTGTTGGTGGCGCTGAGCTGGCCATCGGGCAGAACCACATAGCCAATGTCAACGCTGAGTTTGCCGCGCTCGATGCCATAGCCTGCGTATTTCACGGAATAGGGTGACAACGGTGCCAATTCCAGATCGCGCACTTTGCCTTTAATGTCCAGCGCCAGCGGTTTAGCCAGCGGATTGAGCTTGCCCAAAATTTCAAGAGACGCCGTGCCTTCGGCGCGGCCACGCAGTTCCAGATCAGCCATTTGGGGCGCAATGACCGGCGTCGCCACTGCACCCGCAGGGACAGGGACAGTTGCCGCGCCCTGCCCTGGCCCCTGGGCCATGGCTGACACTGGCTCCGATGAAAACGCGCTCAGCTTGCCGGTCAGTTCACTCAAATTGGCCGAGTAGTTGGGTTTGACAAAACGGTCCGAGAAATACACCTTGCCATTGACCAGGCTGACAGGGCCGATGCTGATGACGGGGTCCAGTCCGGTCGAGACGGATGTGCTGGCACCAGGGGTGGCAGCAGCCATACTGGCCTCACTGCCATTTTGGCCGATAGCCCTTGTATTTATTTGAGTTATAGCTACTGATGTTGTAGCATCAGGTGCTGTGCCTGGCGTCACGCTTGGCGTCACGCTTGCCCCGCCCGGGCCAGCACCCTCTGGCGCGGCAGACGACTTAACCAGATCCTGTAAATTGATGCGACCGGTCTCATTGATGAGCACGCGGGCAAAAAAATCGGACAGCGCAGTTTCCGCAACAGACACCTTGGTGGCGATGCCCGGTGCCATGGCAAAGTCCACACCGCGCAGACTCAAAGTTTTCCAGCTTAGCAACTCTTCGCTGATCTTCAGGTCGCCAGTGCCAGTCTGCCCGGTCAGTTTATCCAGTGCACTGTTGGCGCGAAATTCCTCCAGCACCGAGTCGCCAGTGACCTTGATCACTGGACCACTTCTCCCACCGGCACTGCTGGCGAAGCTCACATCGCCCTTAAATCCGACGTCGGCACGCAGCAACTCGATGTTCAGGGCATCGCCAAAGTAAGGCTCAAAGGCATGCATCGGAATCTGCGTCGCAACCACGCTGCCCTGGGCGGCAAGCGGGCTCAATGCCAGCTTGCCCCGAAAGTTCAGCTGACCGGGTTCACCCTGAGGGGCAGTGATACGGGCCGAAACGGTCAACGCGATTGGCCTTTTAGCATCAAGTGCAAAGCCTTTGGCTTGCACTTTCAGGGCCGACACCGCAAACTCAACCGGCTTCGGTGTGGTTTTATCGAGGTATTTGAAGGCACCAGCGTTTAGCGACATATCAGCCACTGCCAGGCTCCAGGGTTTTGGCTTGGGTGCTGTGGCTGCCTTGGAAGCCGGGAGCATTGGCGCAGCTTTGTCAGACGTTGCTGCCATGGGCTTAATCCAGGGCTCAAACATCCAGCGCTGGTCTTGCTCACGCACAACTTCCATCTGCGGATTGGTCAGTATGAGTTTCCCCACCGAGACGGCTTGCAGCGTCAGGTCAAGCTGCATGTCGGCCACCTCGATCTTTTTGATGGACGCCAAAGTTGCACCCATCTTGGCTACCTTGCCCAAAGCGGCCGCTTTTATAACCAGAGCTGATTTTGTAGTCGCAGGAACCAGGGCCAGGTTGTCGAGTGTCAGCAGTTTGACGCCCAGTTTCAAATCGGATGGCGTCCAGTCGACATTGAGTTCTGTGCTCAGGCTGCCCAGCAGCCCAGGCTCAATGAATTGCGCCAGATAGGGCCCGGCCAGTGCCAAAGGCAAAGCATCAACAGCCGCGTTGACCGTTGCGCTCTGCCCGGTGGCCGAGCCACTGAAGGTCACACTGGCACCCTGGTTTTTGGCCTCACTTGGGGGCGCGTTCTGGGGCACGTTCTGGGGCTGTTTCTGGTGCGGTTGCTGCCGTGGTTTCTGCGGCGGACTCTGCTCTA
>JANMVO010000634.1:0-3065 GCA_031392805.1 Rhodoferax sp.
ACAGGGCCGCTATCAGCAGCTTGCTGACGGGCTCACTGGTCACCAGCGACGGCGGCACCGCCACGTCAATGTAGTGCTGCGCGACAAATGCTTCCAGCACCAGCTTCTCCACAGGTATGGGCGGCTGCGCCAGCTCGCTTGCGTTGCCTTGAACGCTTTGAGGTCCAGGGTCGCTTTGATCACTATCGGCCCCAGACGCATCGTCCAGATACACGCCTGACGCGTCGTCCACATGCACCGGAAAATAAGGCCGGTCGCCCAAATGGCGGCCTCCGCGCACCATGGCCAGGTTGACGCAAGCGCGGCCGCCCTGCACCTTGACGGCCAGAATGTCCACGTCCCGGTCGGCCACGTTGTCCACCGACTGCTGGTGCAACACGTTCGACAGCGCTGACACCTGGTTGCGCAGCTCGGCTGCCTGCTCAAACTCCAGCCGATCAGCATGGGCCATCATGCGGGCCTCCAGCGCGCCCATCACTTCCCGTGTTTCGCCGCGCAGAAATTTCTCGGCGTTGGCAAGATCGTGCGCATAGTCTTCGGCTGATATATGCCCCACACATGGCGCGGAGCAACGCTTGATCTGATACAGCAAACAGGGGCGTGTGCGGTTGCTGAACACCGAGTCTTCGCAAGTGCGCAGGCGAAAGACTTTTTGCATCAGCAAAATCGCCTCCTTCACCGCCCAGGCACTGGGATACGGGCCGAAGTACTGGTGCTTTTTCTCGACTGCGCCACGGTAGTACGACACCCGGGGGAAGGTTGACGCGGATGGCATCGGCGCGGGAGGTGTTGACGCAGAAAATGTTGACGCCGCCATGGGGTCAAGCGCATCCTTGCGGCCAAAGCTCTTGTGACCTGCGTCCTTGTTCCCAACGCTCCCCGAAATTTTCAAATACGGGTAGCTTTTGTCATCCCGGAACAAAATGTTGTACTTGGGACTGAGTGTTTTGATAAGGTTGTTTTCCAGGAGCAGCGCCTCGGCCTCGGAGCGCACCACCGTCGTCTCCATGCGCACAATTTTGCTCACCATGTGGCCAATGCGGCTGCCACCATGGTTCTTCTGGAAATAGCTCGACACACGCTTCTTCAGGCTGATGGCCTTGCCAACATACAGCACGGCACCCTGCGCGTCGAAATAGCGGTACACCCCTGGCAACGACGGCAGACCCGCCACATCGCTGAGCAGTTGCTCGGGATGGGTCGCGCCAGGCGCGGGAGTGGCCACTGGGGTAACCTTTGGGATGGCTTCTGGGATAGCTGTAAGACCTGACGTATCTGACATATCCGAGATATCTGACATAGGTCTGTATTGTGAAGGGAATCTCCGCCCCGGTAAGTGTTAAGGCCACTACACCCTGCGCTTCAGCATCGGAATGCTGATTACTTCTATTTTAATAGCTAACTATTAATACTGGACGCGGTATAGAGGCCATTTTATTGGTTTTTTTGGCGAAAATCAGTGTAAATGGACAAATTTGGCACACCGGTTCCGCACCGTCACACCGTATGCCCCAGGCTTTCGCTTCGATACCACTTTGCGCCGCGCTATCGGAAATTTGCAGCTTTTAATTGGCAGCTTGCCAATAAAGTTCAGCTCTGGATGCGGCGCAGCGCATTGACGCGGCCGGCAACGGCGTCTATGTCCAGCGCGTCATGTGAGTTTGCAAGATAGGTTTCCAGATCTTGCACTGCCTGGCGCGTGTCGCCCAACTGCGCTTGCGTCAGGCCGCGATCACGGTATTCGGCCCAAGCTTGGGGCAACAGCACAATCAGGCGATTCGAAACGGCAAGCAGCCGCGGCCAATCCTGTTGCGACCAATGAATTTCCTTGAGGTTGCGCAGCATGCGTGCAATGATGTCGCGCGGCGGGCTTGACTGAAGGTACAGGCCCAGGGGCGCCTCATACTCGCCCACCAGACCGCTGCGCCTTTGAAAGGGCTCCAAGCGCTCAGCCAGCTGTTCACGGCTGAGTGACCTGCCGTCAAACGGGTCAATCACCACCTGCCCTTTTGGCAGGTTCACCTTGACCATGAAGTGCCCCGGAAAGCCCACGCCGCGCGCCGCCAGCCCCAGGCCCTGCGCCAGCTCCATCCACAGCACTGCCAATGAAATGGGAATGGCACGGCGTGTGCGCAAAATTACATTCACGTAGCTGTTGTCGGGGTCGTAATAGTTGTTGACGTTTCCGCCAAAACTCAAATCGACAAAGAAAAACTGGTTCAGCACCCGCAGCTTGTGCATCGGCGGCGCGTCGACCGGCACCCGGCGCTTGAGCCGGGCCAGCAACTGATCGACTTCACCCAGCACCTGCTGCACATCCAGATCGGGGTACTCATCCTGCGCCAGGCTGATAGCGGCTTCCAGCAGCGGAAAATCGGCATCGCTTTGGACAAGCGACGCAAAGTACGCCATCGGGGTGGGTATTTCAAACGACAAAATCATTGTGACGGTCTTCAGGATCTGGATTGAGGGCCATGGCCGCATTTTGCCGCGAATTGGCCAGAAGGCCAATGGCTGATTTCCAATGACTGTACGGATGTTGGCGCGATTTAGGTGACATTTGCAATGAACCAAACAACCGGCACGCAACGGCTGTGTGTGCAGCACAAGCAAGTGTGAATCACTGTTCACTTAAGGCGCGCGGGAACTGGTGTTGACCTTATTTCAATTTACCACCGTTGCATGCGTTCCGTAAGGATAGTACGGCGAATGACTGATTTCCAGGAGGCTGGCATCCGACCGCATCCAGGCGTGATCAGCGCCGGACAAACTGGCGCAGTTTCAGGCCGGCCGCCCAGGTAGCTACAAAATAAATAGCTCCAGAACCGATCAATACGAGGGCCATCAGCCAAACTCTCTTCATATTCTCGCCATGCATCTGGGTCCAGGGGATGGCCCCGGCGGCCCACATCAAAAACACGGCCAGCAAGGCGCTGGCGGCAATCACCTGCAGCAGGAAAACACCCCAGCCGGGCTCGGGCTTGTAGCTACCCCGCCGACGCAGGCCAATCAGCAACCACAGGGCGTTGATCAGCGCCCCAATACCGATCGACAGGGTTAGCGCC
>JANMVO010000661.1:0-1558 GCA_031392805.1 Rhodoferax sp.
ATCCGCTAAATCGACAACCCGGTCATGCTCCGGGTCGTCTGGAATCATGTCGGGAACCGGGCCTTCGTCGGGCTCAACCGGCAGCGGTACACCATCAGGTTCATCGGGCTCGCCAATGGGGATTCGATGGGGCTTGTGCAGCGTAGGACGCGCCATGGTCAACTCCTGTAAATCACATCATCATCCACAACGTATTGACACGAGTCAGTCAGACAAGAGGCCGACGCGTTGTCAGGCAGCGCTGACGCGGGCTCGCCGTCCATCCGGCTGGATTTCTCAAAAGCTACTGTTTATATAGCTAACTATTCAATGGGGACAAGGGCTACAAGCACATTTTACGGTCAAAAGGCAGTCGAAACCTGATCTTCCCCTGCCACGGACCCTGCGCAGACACTGATTGCCCACGCTGGGAAATATCCAGCATCCCAGCTTGCTCCAGAGGCCCGGCCACTTCACGCACGGGCGGCTTGAGCGTGCGCCACGCGTGTGGACATAGCAGCCGCAATTGGCACTTGCAGTGCTAACATTTACCCATGCGCGATACCCTGGAAGTTTTACTACGCCTTCGCGACGAAGGCACCCTGGCCGACTTTGCCATTGGCGGAGCCATTGCGGCGAGCTTTTTCACGCCTGCGGTGGCCACCGAGGACCTGGATATTTTTGCTTTTCTGAAGCCTTCTGCTTCAGGCCTTCTGGTGCTGACACCGCTTTACGACCGGTTACAGGAGTTGGGCGGGCGCATCGAAAATGAACATGTAGTGATCGGTCAATGGCCGGTTCAGATATTGCCGGCCTACACGCCACTGGTTGAAGAGGCGGTCATTGGTGCAGTTGATCGCGCCTTCGAAGATCTGACGGTTCGCGTGGTGGATGCCAACTACCTGTGCGCGATTGCGTTGCAAACCGGTCGCCCCAAAGACTTTCTGCGCATCCATACACTGATTGAGTCTGGCCACGTGCAAAGTGACCGGCTGGCCGCGCTGGTCAACAAGTTTGGGCTGATGCAGCGCTGGGAGATGTATGTCAAACGCTATGCCTAGTCCTCCTGCCATCGCAGGCTGCACGCCTGCCGTTGATCCGGCGGATCTGGAAGCGCACATTGCCAAAGTGAAAGCGGCCTGGCGCGAGCACGAGCGGGCAATGACGTGGGAACAGAAAATCGCCGCCATCGAGCGCATGCGCGAGCGCAGCGCCCAACTGGCGCGTGCCCGCGAAAAAATTATTCCAAACCACGAAGCAAGCGACCTGTTCACCCGCTAGGCGCGAGCGTCCACTGCGTCGCCCAATGCCACGCGCTCCCGCAGCACCCGGTGCAGGATCTTGCCGGTCGCCGTGCGCGGCATGTCGGCGTCGGCCATGAAGACGATGGACTGCGGGCACTTGAAGCCGGCCATGCGCGCCTTGCACCAGCCCTTCAAGACAGCTTCCATCTCGGCCTCGCCGACCTGTTGGTGTTGATGCTGCTGCTGGTGCAGCACGACCACGGCGTGCACCGACTCGCCCCATTTGTCGTGCGGCACGCCGATTACGGCCACGTCCTTCACCTGGGGGTGCGCGC
>JANMVO010000678.1:0-5015 GCA_031392805.1 Rhodoferax sp.
CACTATCGAAAGGAATTTATGGCCAACGCCACCTTAACGTCCAAGGGCCAAACCACGATCCCCAAGGAGATTCGGGACAGCTTGGGGCTCAAAGCTCAAGACCGGCTCAACTTCACATTGATGCCCAACGGGACGGTCATCATGCGGGTCAAGAACAAGAGCATTCTTGATTTGGCCGACATCATCAAATACAAAGGCCCGAAGATTTCCATTGAAGCGATGAGGGCCCTGCGGGGGTAACGCATGCTGGGCCTGGACACTAACGTACTTGCGCGGATTGTTCTTCGCGATGATGCCTTTCAAACGCCTGCGGCACTTAAAAGAGTAGCCAGAGCCATTGCACAGGGTATTCCGGTGGTCGTTGGCCTGCTTACCTTACTTGAACTCGACTGGGTCATGCGCAGCTACGGAAAATTGACCAAGCAGGAGAGGTTGCACATTTTTACGCAGTTGCTTGAAACCAAAGATTTGAGAATTGACGGCGAGGCAGTCCTGGAGGTTGCGTTGCACCAATGGGAAAACTCCGACGCGGACTTTGCGGATTGCCTGTTTCTGGCACAGTACCAACGCATAGGCTGCGACACCATGTTGACCTTCGACGCCAAAGCCGCCCGTATGACGGGTGTTGAGCTGGTCGCAAGCTAGATGCTTAAGCGGGCCCTAACAGCTATACTATTAATAGCTACTTACGCACATTCCACAGGGGCTACGGGCACTTTTAACCAGATAAGAGCCGATTTCAAGCCCTCAGACACGCAAATCCTCGACCGCAACGGCGAACTGCTTCAACGCATCCGCACCGACAACACCGTGCGCCGTGGTCAGTGGGTGGCGTTGTCCGATGTGTCCCCTGCACTGCGCACAGCGCTGGTGCTGAGTGAAGACAAGCGGTTTTACGAGCACAGCGGCGTGGGCTGGCGTGCGGCATCGGCTGCTGCCTGGGGCAACTTGTGGAACAGCAAAACGCGTGGTGCGTCCACCCTCACCATGCAACTGGCGGGTTTGCTGGACGACGACATGCAGCGCGGGAAGGGTGGAACGCCCGGAGCAAATGGCGGCCGCACCATCACGCAGAAGATTGGCCAGACGGTGTCAGCCCAGAGGCTGGAACGCAGTTGGCGCAAAGACCAGATTCTGGAAGCCTACCTGAACCTGGTGCCGTTGCGTGGCGAGCTGGTCGGCATTGACGCCATAAGCCGCACGCTGTTTGGCAAGGCAGCGCACGGGCTCGATGAGCGCGAGGCCGCCATCACCGCCGCCCTGGTGCGTGCCCCGAACGCCCGCGCAAGTGTGGTGGCGCGGCGGGCCTGCGAGGTGTTGGGGCAGATGCAGCGGGGCGCTGCCAAGCCCGACTGCGACGCGCTGGACCTGGTCACCACCGCCGCGCTGCAACGCAAATCGTTTGAGGCGAGTGAGGGCATTGCGCCGCATCTGGCGCGGCGGGTTTTGTCGGCACGGCCTGAACCGTCGGTGCCGTCTGCACCCACTGCATCAACGGCATCGGCGTCAAAACCCGCCACCGTCGCCATCACCACCACCCTGCGCGCCCCCCTGCAACGCTTCGCCGTGCAAACCCTGCAACAACACCTGCGTGAACTGCGGGGTCGCCACGTCGAAGACGGCGCTGTTCTTGTGCTGGACAACGCCAGCGGCGAGGTGCTGGCCTGGGTTGGCTCTTCTGGTGAGCTGAGCAGCGCAGTTGAGGTGGACGGCGTTACCGCCCTGCGCCAGCCCGGCTCCACACTCAAGCCGTTTCTGTATGCCCAGGCGATTGCCGAGCGGCGCATCACCGCCGCGTCTTTGCTGGAAGACGCCGCGACCCACATCGCCACGGCCGGCGGCCTGTACATCCCGCAGAACTACGACCACCACTTCAAAGGCTGGGTGTCGGCGCGCACCGCTTTAGGTGCATCGCTCAACGTGCCCGCCGTGCGCACGTTGGTGATGGTGTCACCCGATGCGTTTCATAAACAGCTCAAAGCCGTGGGCCTGCCGCTGAAAGAATCAGGCGATTTTTACGGCTACAGCCTGGCGCTGGGCAGCGCCGAGGTGTCGTTGCTTTCGCTATTAAATTCATACCGAACATTAAGCAATGGCGGGGGCTACAGCCCGGTTTCCTTTCTCCCGAGTGCCCGCAGCGAGGTTGGCTCTCTCTCCACCCGGGAGAGGGCTGGGAACAATGGTGACGCAAGGGCTGGAACCCCACCCGCCATCGACCCGCGCGCCGCCTTCATCGTCACCGACATCCTGGCCGACCCGCTGGCGCGCGCCCGCACCTTTGGCACCGACAGCGTGCTGGCCACCCGCTTCTGGACCGCCGTGAAAACCGGCACCAGCAAGGACATGCGCGACAACTGGGCCATTGGCTTCTCGCAACGCTACACCGTGGGCGTGTGGGTCGGCAACGCCAGCGGCGCGCCGATGTGGGACGTGAGCGGCACTACCGGCGCAGCACCGATCTGGGCCGCGCTGATGAACCACCTGCACAAAACCGAGCCCAGCCGCGCACCGCAGGCACCCGCAGGTTTGGTTCAAGCGCGCGTTGCGTTTGGCGCGGCTTCAGCGGGTAGCCAGCCCACGGAGGCCAGCCGCAGCGAGTGGTTTTTGCAGGGCACTGAGCAAACTCAAATTACTACTATCTTTATAGCTAATAAGGCAATGAATACGAGGGCTAGAGGCCAAAATACCTCCCATTCATTGGCAGAAACCCGTTCTCGCATCACCGCACCGGTATCAGGCACCATCATCGCGCTGGATCCCGACATTCCGCCCAACCGGCAGCGTGTAAGCTTCACCGCTGAAGGCTCCAATCTGCGCTGGTTGATGGATGGCAAAGTGTTTGCCAAAGGCGCATCGGCCCAATGGCGGCCCTGGCCCGGACGGCATGTGGTGCAACTCACCGATGTGCGCGGCGAGTTGCTGGATGAGGTTCGGCTGGAGGTGCGCGGGGCGGGTGTCAGGGTGTCACAAACATCTTCGTCAAGCGCACGCTAGGGAAGCGCGGATTTATTCATGGTGGATTCGCGGCAACCCGTGGCTCGAAGAAACGCTTCCAAATCGCGTCTTTCCCCCGCCAAGGATTCGCGGACGGGCCACCGGCATGACCCGCTAAGGATGGTGCCCACCGGTCTGGCCTTGACGTTCCGCTGGACGTTGCCGTGCGTCCGGCCTGAGACCCTGGTGCGGGTGCTGCCCCGCGCCCGGAACCAGTCCGGACGGTGGACGCCCACCTGCGCCAGAGCTCGGCCCAGGAGGTGGCCCTTGGGCTGGCCGCTGCTCGGCACCAGGCCTTTGACCTCCAGGTGGGCGCGGGCCGGGAGCGGGGAACTGCCCCGGCGGTGGACGTTGGTTCAAGCCCGGCCCGAATCCCGGATTCAGCGGCGGCGGGTGCTGAAAACCTGGCCTGAACACGGGGTGGGGCCGGTCGATCCAGCGCTGACGCTGCGGGTACCAGGGGCGGGCACGGTAGTAATCGTCCCAATAGTTGCCAATGCTGAAGGCAATGACACCGATGCCAATCGCAGCGCCATAGGTCAACACCGGAACGTTTGAGCCCTGATAGGGATAAACAATGTTTCCCGCGTACACCCAGCCCCGAAGCGGACCGACTGACACATCGCACCACTGGTAGTCGCTCATACAGCCCTCGACCGTGATCGAGACGCCAGCGCCGAGAATGGCGACGACGGGGTAATCGCTGGATGGCCCGGCCCGAAGGTTGACCTCTGTCGACACATACGCCAATTGCTGGGCATATGAAGTCACAGGCAGCGCGGCCAGCATGGCCAGCGCTGCCGTCAGAAAAAACCGGGGTTTGAAATGGTTCATTGCACGCCTCATCGGGTTGTAGAGATGTCAGATGCCCGCTTATGCTACCGTCAGTTTTTATCTGTGCGCTGGCGTACACAGACGCGGCTTGCAGTCACGGCGCAAGTGCCGGTACCATCACTATTCAACGCCCAGCATGCGATTTAAGAGGACAAGAATATGTCGATTCAAGAGTCTTACCTGCAAAAACGGATGTCCGGCGCGGACGCGGTGCGCCAGGTGCGCAGCGGTGACTTCATCATCGTGCCAACCGGCGTCGGTGAGCCGCCGACTTTGCTGACGTCGCTGTCTGATGCGCGCCGCGATTTTCTCGATGTGAAGGTGGCGCAAATTCTGGCGGTGCGCAAGTACGGCTACCTCGACCCGGAGACGGTAGCGCACGTGCGCCACGTCGCCTTTTTTTACGGCGGTGCCACGCGCGCGGGCGGGCAGGCGGGCTGGATCGATTTCATCCCCAACTACTTCTCAGAAATACCGGGCCAAATCGAGCGCGGGCTGATTCCTGCCGATGTTGTGTTTTCCATGGCGTCGCCCATGGACGCCCACGGCTATTTTTCCATCAGCCTGGGGGCGGACTACACCATGGCGGCCGTTGCCAAAGCGCGCGCGGTGGTGCTGGAAGTCAACCCGAACGTGCCCTTTGCCCTTGGCAACTGCCATGTGCATATTTCCCAAGTGTCGGCGCTGGTTGAAAGCAGTGAGCCGGTGTTTGAAGTGGGGCTGCCGAAAATCGGCCCGGTGCAGGAGGCCATTGGCAAATATGTGGCCGACATGATTGACGACGGCTCAACCCTGCAAATAGGCTATGGCGGCATTCCCGACGCGGTGGTGATGCAGTTGACGCACAAACATGACCTGGGCATTCACACCGAGATGATTGGCGACGGCATCCTGTCGCTGGTGGCGTGCGGCGCCGTCACAAACAGGCGCAAGAATTACCTGCCGGGGAAAATGGTGGCCACCTTCGCGCTTGGCTCCAGCAAGCTCTACCGCTTCATGGAACGAAACCCCGGCCTGGAAATCCATCCGGTGGACTTCACCAATGACCCGGCGCTGGCAGGGCGAAACGACAACCTGGTCGCCATCAACGCCACGCTGCAAATCGACCTGCTGGGGCAATGCGGGTCCGAGAGCCTGGGGTTCTCGCCTTATTCGGGCACCGGTGGCCAGTCTGACTTTGTGCGCGC
>JANMVO010000693.1:0-1576 GCA_031392805.1 Rhodoferax sp.
ACCCACCGGATTGCGCGGCAATTCGTCGCCTGCAAAGCGCGGCTTGTAATGGTCTTCAATCGCCAAGGCAATGTCTTCGCCCAGGCCGTCGTGGCGAGCGTAGTAGCCACCCATGATGCCTTGCAGCTCGGGGAACTCACCTACCATGTCGGTCAGCAAGTCGGTCTTGGCCAGGCGGGCAGCGGTGTCTGCGGCCTGCGCGAGCGTGCAAGCCTGCGCTCCCGCGCCCACCCGCCCGTCACCACCAAGTTGTTGGCCAATGGCGTTGGCAATCGCGCGCACGCGTTCCATGCGCTCCCCTTGCTTGCCCAGCTTGTTGTGGTAGACCACCTTGCTGAGGCCGTCAACCCGCGACTCCAGCGTCTTCTTGCGGTCCTGGTCGAAAAAGAACTTGGCATCGGCCAAACGTGGGCGCACCACCCGTTCGTTGCCTTGAATCACGGCGCTGGCATCTGCTGAGCTGATGTTGCTCACCACGAGGAACTTGTTGGTCAACTTGCCCGCCAAGTCCAGCAGGGGGAAATATTTCTGGTTGGCCTTCATCGTGAGGATCAGGCATTCCTGCGGCACGTCCAAAAATTGCGTCTCGAATTCGCAGACCAGCACGTTGGGGCGCTCCACCAGCGCCGTCACTTCGTCCAGCAACGCGTCGTCTTCGATGGGCCTGAACGCTGAACGGGAGCCTGATTCCGCTCCGTGCGAATCCGATTTTCCGCCGCCACCCAGCTTCGCAGCTGCCGCGCCCAACTGCCGGACGATCTCGGCACGCCGCTCGGCAAAGCTCGCAATCACCGCGCCGTCCCGCAAGAGCGTGGCCGCATAGCTGTCGGCGTCTTTGATGACCACCGGCGACACTGCCGCCTCAAAGCGATGGCCCTGAGTGGTGTTGCCCGAGTGAAGCCCCAGTGCCTGCACCGGCACCAAGTCAGCCCCGTGCAGCGCCACCAGGCCGTGCGCGGGGCGCACAAAGCTCACGCTGGTCCAGCCCGGCAACTCGCAGCCGCTTTCCAGCTGGTAGCTCATGACTTTGGGAATGGGCAATTTGGCAATGGCGTCTTCCAGCGCTTTTTGCAGCCCATCCGCCAACATCGCCCCCGTCGCCACGCTCTCGTAAAACAGCGCCTCGGCCTTGCCGTCTATGGCGCGCTTGAGTCCTGCCACGGCAGACGCATCCGCGCCCAGGGTTTGCAGGCGCTTGAGCAGCGCGGGCGTGGCCTTGCCCGACGCATCGAGCCCAACTGTCACCGGCATGAGTTTTTGCGACACCGCTTTGTCAGGTGCCTGGATTGCGACCCCTGTGACGTGCGCGGCCAGGCGGCGCGGCGAGGCGAAGTTAGTCACCACAGCGTCGGCATCGGCCAAGCCTTGCGCCTTGAGCGAGTCTGCCAGCACAGTCGCAAATGCCTCGCCTAATTTCTTGAGCGCCTTGGGCGGTAGTTCTTCGACGCATAGTTCAACAAGAAGATTTTTCATTCAATTCCGTTTGGTGAAGTTCACCAACTTAAAGCCCATTTTTTTCGCCACTTTTTGCATGTCAACATCCATGGTGGCAAGTGTGGTGCAACCCACGCGCTGG
>JANMVO010000148.1:0-11784 GCA_031392805.1 Rhodoferax sp.
CAGCACCTGGCGCTGCGGCAGGCCGTCTACCACCAGAAAGACGATGAGTTTCGGCTTGGCGGATTGGGCTGAGCCGGTCGTGGCGGCTGTAGCTGAAACGGCAGGTGCTGAAGAGGC
The DNA here is from genome assembly GCA_031392805.1 of Rhodoferax sp. GTDB lineage: Bacteria > Pseudomonadota > Gammaproteobacteria > Burkholderiales > Burkholderiaceae_C > JANYCG01. Next base: position 118 of record JANMVO010000148.1, read on the forward strand.
AGAGGAGGCATCAGGTCGGCCCGCACAGGCCACCACTAAGGTGGCCATCAAGGCAGCCATCAGCAAAGCACCACATCGGCCTACACTGCCTGCGCACTCAGCGAGAGGCTCGCTAAACCTGCGCAGTGTGTCGACGCGCTTCATGGCAAACCCTTTAACCGGTCACATTCAGTCAGCATAAACCCCGGCCTTTTTAATCACGGGGCCCCACTTGGCAATTTCAGACTCCAGATAAGTTTTGAGCCCGGCTGGGGTCATTTTGTCTGCGGACACGATGTCAGAACTCAAGTCGCCCAGGCGCTGCTTGACCATGGGGTCCTGCATCGCCACGCGCAGCGCGGCGCCAATCTTTTCAAGCACCGGCGCGGGCGTGCCCTTGGGGGCATACATGCCGTGCCACACCTTGACTTCAAAGCCCTTGAGGCCCTGCTCATCCAGCGTAGGCACGCCGGGCAAGGCCGAAAGGCGGTTTAAGGTGGTGACGCCAAACACCTTGACGCGGCCATCTTTGATGAGCGGCACGGTTTGCGTGGTCTGGTCGCACAGCAGATCCACCTGGCCGCCAAGCAGCGCATTCATCGCGGGACCCGTGCCGGAGTATGGCACCGTGGTCAGCTCGGCACCCACCTGCGTCATGAACAGCAAACCGCACAAATGCGACACGGCACCCAGCCCGGCATTGGCCAGCGACACCTTGTCCTTGTTGACCTTGATGTAGGCCTGAAGCTCTTTGAAGTTATTGGCCGGAAAGTCTTTGCGCCCCAGCAGCGTCATGGGCACATCAACCACCTGGCCGATGTACTCGAAGTCCTTCAGCGGGTCAAACTGCAGTTTTTTGTAAAGCGCGGGCGCGGTGGACATGCCCATGTGGTGGATGAAGATGGTGTAGCCATTGGGGGCGGCGCGCGCCACTTTGGCGGCAGCAATCGTGCCGCCCGCGCCCACCGCGTTCTCTACCAGCACGGTTTGCCCCAACGCTTTGCTCATGGGAATGGCGATCATGCGGGCCACCACGTCAGTGGGGCCGCCTGCCGCAAAGGGCACCACCAGGCTGATGGACCGGTCGGGAAAAACCGCCTGGGCAAATGCCGGGGCACTGAACCCTGCGGCGATTGCCACGCCAAGCGCCGCTGTACCAAACGCCATTTGGGCTTTAAATTTCAAACTCATAGAGTGTCCGGGAACAAAAAAAATAAAGTAAACGCAAAAGTGACAAGGGGCGACGAGCCGATTGCTGATATTTTCGCAACAACGGTGCTGGGTGCCATTGGCGAGATCCCTCCACCCCACGCCTGTCAGGGGCCATCACACCACGGGGCCAAGCAGGCGCCCCACCCTGGCAATATGGGCAACGCTCCAAAGGCGGTCCAGCGCCAGTTGCATTTCGCCAGGGGTGGCGCCGCCGCTGTAGGCCGCGAGGCGCAGGGCCTTGGCGCTGATCTCGTCGCGGCTCAGGGTGTTGCCGGGGTCGCCTTTGGGCTCATCCACCCGGCCCGGCAAGGTGCGGCCATCGGTGGTGGTGACCGTGACCTTGCCAATCCAGCGGCGCGGGTAAGCGGCGTCCACTTCAACGTCCAGCGCCATCTCGACCCGCTCGCGCAGGGCGACGGTCAACGCGTCATTGAAGTGCGCGTCAAACTCGGCCAATCCCGCGTGCCCAAAGCGCGCCACCAGCGCCAGCGTGGTGCCCATGGAAAACTTGCTCTGGTGCACCGTGCCAGGGTTGACCACCGGCCCGAGCACGTCGATCGCACCCTGGTGCACATGCGTGACCACGCGCGCGATGTCTTGCGGCTGCAAATGATTGGCCTTCATGACCTGCAACAGCGCGTCGGCAGCCGGATGCGTGTGGCGGCAGCACGCGTGGTATTTGAACGAGGTCTCCACCGTGGCCCAGCGCTTCACTGATCCGTCTTTCGCCCCGTTTTCAATCCCGTCGGTCAGCTTGGCAACATCAGCATCACTGGACATGCCTGCCGCCATGCCCTGCGGACCTTCAAGAATTTGCGCCGCACCTGTGAAGCCATCTTTCGCAAGGTAAGCCGACATCAGGCCCGCAGCCGCTGCATGAGCGGTGTGCAATTGTTTGGAGTCTGCAGCCGTGCGAAGAAACTCCCAAAGCCCCGCCGCCTGCGTGCCCGCCGACCCCAGCGCATGCTGCATCTGCGCAGCGTTCAGTCCCAGCAGACTGCCGGCCGTGGCCGCTGCCGCCAGCGTGCCCGCCGTGCCCGTGGTGTGAAATACCTTGTAATGCGAGCGCCCCAGAAACTCGCCCACGCGGATGCCCACTTCGTAGCCCACCACCGACGCGGCAAGCATCTGTTTGCCACTGCTGCCCAGCGTTTGCGCCACCGCCAAAGCCACGGGGAAGACCACGGTCGCCGGGTGAAACACCGAGCCGTTGTGCACGTCATCTTGCTCCACCACATGCGACGCTGCGGCGTTAACCATGGCCGCAAAGTAAGGACTGGTCTGGCTGCGGTTCACCAGCACCTGCGCCGTGCCGCCCTGGGGTGCCATGCTGGCCGCAAAACGCGCTATTGATTCCACCGCCCGCGCGCCCTTGCCGGCCAGGCAGGAGCCAAACCAGTCCACCAGCAAGTCCTCGGTCTTGCGGATGACAGGTGTGGGAATGGCGTCAAAGCGGAGTTGGGCGGCGAAGGTGGCGAGTTGGGTGGTGGCGGTGGGGGTCATGGGGTTTATTGTGAATTGTTTTTTGTTTAGGGCTTTCGTGGGTGGCCGGTGGCGGGTGGCGGGTGGCAGGTAGCATGTAGCGGGGACGGGTGGCGAGTTTTTGCACCCGACATGCTGCGCCAGCAAAGACGAAACAGGCTCACAAACATGCTAAAAAGAGCCATCCAAAACCCAACCCATCCCAGTATATAATGTAAGGCTGCATGCGAAAAGTACGTTGGGCTGTCCGGCGAGGCTAATGCAAGATATTGCAACTGAACACAAGGAAGAGATCATGAAAGTAGGCATTCACCCCAATTACCGCGAAGTCTGTTTCCTGGATTTGTCCAACAACTTCAAGTTTGTCACCCGTTCCTGCGCCAACGCCAAGGAAATGATCAAGATGGAAGATGGCCGTGAGTTGCCGCTGTACAAGCTTGACACTTCCAGCGAGTCCCATCCTTTTTACACTGGCACGCAAAAGTCCGTGGACAACATGGGTGGCCGCGTCGAGCGCTTCCGCAACCGTTTCGGCAAGACTGCAGCCAAATAAACTGGCACCAAGTTTAATCCAGGGGCAGCCGGTTTACCGAGCTGCCCTTTTGCTTTTCTGGCCCGCAACGCGCCACCTTCACAGTCAATCGGCACATTGATCCCGTAAAGACAAAGACGCTTCATCCACCACAAGGTCAACGCGTGAATCAGCCCAACCCTGCCATCGTTGCGCAAAGTGCCGTGCGGCGCTTGCCACGGGTTGCGTTATGGCTGTTTTGTCTGGCTTACGTGCTGCCAGGATTTATTGGCCGTGAGCCCTGGAAACGTGCCGACATGACGGCGTTTGGCTACATGGTCGAGTTGGCGCGTGGCAACACCAGCTGGTTCTCGCCGCAAATGATGGGCTTGCCACCCCAGGTTGATGCATTGGTGCCCTACTGGCTGGGCGCATGGGTGATGACACTGGCACCGCCCTGGATCGCCCCCGATTTTGCCGCCCGCGCACCTTTTGCACTGCTGCTGGCGCTATCGCTGATCGCCACGTGGTATGGCACCTACCACCTGGCCCGCAGCCCAAAAGCCCAGCCGGTAGCCTTCGCTTTTGGCGGAGAAGCCAATGCGCCGGACTACGCGCGAGCCATAGCCGATGGCGGACTGCTGGCTTTTATTGCCTGCCTTGGGCTTGCCCAACTGTCGCATGAGACCACGCCCGCTGCCACCCAACTGTGTTTCACCGCTTTGAGTTTTTACGCAATTGCCGCCATGCCTTACAGCACGGTGGCACCGGGCATCGCCGGCATTGTGGGCCTGGCGGGGCTGACACTGTCTGGCGCACCAGCGCTGGCAGTTTTGTTCGGTGCCGGCAGCGCTGCCATCCACCTGCTGGATCGCTATGCTGACGCACCGGACACCCCTGCGCGCACCACCTGGCACGCCATCCGGGCCTGGGGCATTGCGCTGTTGACAATATCAGTGGCCTTGCTGGCAACGATTTTTGATTTATGGCGTTGGCGCATTGAACTGCCTGAGCCCACATGGGCTGAGGGGCGCAGCATCGGCCGACTGCTGCTGTGGTTCACCTGGCCTGCCTGGCCGCTGGCGCTGTGGACGCTGTGGCGCTGGCGCCTTCAATTGCTCAAAGGCAGCATGAGCCGCCATCTCGCGCTGCCCCTCTGGTTTGTCACAGTGGCGTTGGGCGCCACCCTGCTGACGGCTTCGGCCGACCGCTCCCTGCTGCTGGCCTTGCCCGCTTTGGCAGCACTGGCGGCATTTGCCCTGCCCACCCTGAGCCGCAGCGTTGCCGCCCTGATGGACTGGTTCACCTTGCTGTTCTTCTCGGGCTGCGGCATCATCATTTGGGTGGTATGGATCGCCATGCAAACCGGCATCCCCGAACAACCTGCTGCCAACGTGGCCAGGCTGGCACCGGGGTTTGAGCCCAGTTTTTCAGTTATTTCTTTTTTTATAGCAATAGCTGCAACCCTGGCATGGGCCTGGCTGGTAAAATGGCGGGTTGGGCGGCACCAAGCCGCGATCTGGAAAAGCCTGGTATTGCCCGCCGGTGGGGCGGCCTTGAGCTGGCTGCTGCTGATGACGCTGTGGCTGCCTTTGCTCGACTTTGCACGCAGTTACGCGCCATTGGTGCAACGCCTGAGTGCCATCCTTGCGCAGCCTGCCTGTGTCGAATCGCATGGCCTTGATCGCGGCCAGATTGCGGCATTTCAGTTCCATGCCCACCTTAACCTCAGGCCTGCGGGCCGTTTTGCCGCGTGCCCGTGGTTGTTGGTCGACAAAGATGCCATCAACACGTTGGCCACCTCTGTCGATTTGAATCAATGGACATTGCACAGCACCATTGGCCGCCCGTCTGACCGGGACGAGGATGTGCTGCTTTACCGGCGCGCCACGGCGTCCGCGCCCTAACCGGCATGCCCGCAAGCGAAGCGTTCCGGAGCATGAATGTTCTTTCACGTCAATCCAGTTCTCCCGTACGCCATTGTCTGAGCTGAAAATCATTTCCCGCCACGCCATCACCGTGCTGGTGGGCCAACTGGCGGTCATGGCGTTTGGCGTCACCGACACCATTGTGGCGGGGCGCTATTCAGACGCATCGCTGGCGGCGCTGTCGGTGGGCTCCGCCATCTACATCAGTGTGTTTATTGCGCTAATGGGTGTGCTGCAAGCCCTGTTACCGGTTTGGGCCAGGCTGCACGGGGCCCGGCAGTTCCAGCAGGTCGGACAGTCGTTCAGGCAAGCCCTTTACCTGTGCGCCTTCACCATCGTCGTCGGCATGGGGCTTCTACTTTCACCGCATGGCCTGCTGCGATGGACCGAGGTGCCTCTGGCGCTGCGCTTTGAGGTGGAGCGCTACCTGGCGGTGCTGGCCCTGGCGTTGGCACCGGCCCTGCTGTTTCGGATGTACAGCACATTGAACCAGAGCCTGGGGCGGCCTTTCATGGTGACATGGCTGCAAATCGGGTCGCTGGCCGTCAAGGTGCCGCTGTCCATCTGGTTTGCGTTTGGCGGCTTCGGGCTTGCGCCTCAAGGTGCCGTTGGCTGTGCCTGGGCCACACTGGTAGTGAACTACGGCCTGCTGGGGGTTGCCCTGTGGATGCTGCGAACCCAGGACCTGTACCGGCCCTATGCCATCTGGCACAAACTGGAAGCGCCTCGCTGGCGTGAGATCGCCGCCTTTGCCCGGCTGGGGATTCCTGGCGGGCTGGCCATCATGGTCGAGATCACGTCTTTCACGCTGATGGCGCTGTTCATTGCGCGGCTTGGGGTTATCGCCTCTGCCAGCCATCAGATCGCGTCCAACCTCACCGGCGTGCTGTACATGGTGCCGCTGTCCATTGCCATCGCGGCGAGTTCACGCGTGAGCTACTGGCTGGGTGCTGGGGACGCAAACAAAGCCAGCGGCGCCATCCGGCTGGGGTTTCAGATGGTCGTTGCAGTGTCTTGCATCCTGTGCACCACCCTGTTTGTCGCGCGCGGATGGTTGGCCATGGTTTACGCACGCAACCCCGAGGTGGTTGCCATGGCCGTCCCGCTGCTGGCATGGGTTGCCGCGTATCATTTCTTTGATGGGTTGCAGGCCATGTGTGTGTTCTCCCTGCGCTGCTACTCGGTCGTTGTTGCACCCTTGATCGTCTATTGCGTGCTGCTGTGGGGCGTGGGTTTAACCGGTGGCTATCTGTTGGCCTATCAGGGCCTTGGGCCTTGGTCCGCGACAGTATCACCGGCAGCATTCTGGGCCACCAGCGTTATCGCGCTTGGTGCCACCGCGCTGGCATTTCTGGCCATCCTCTGGCGGGTTATGAAACGTGATCAACGACCCGGATGACAGGCTGCGCAACCAGCGTTGACTTGACGCGGCCCGCTGGAAACACAATGCTGAAGGTTGAGCCCTTGCCGGGAATGCTCTGTATCTTCAGCTCGGCGCCGTGCCGTTGGGCTACATGTTTGACGATGGCCAGCCCCAACCCTGTGCCCCCGGTGTCCCGCGAGCGGCTGCGGTCAACGCGGTAAAACCGCTCCGTCAACCTGGGGATGTGTTCGGCTGCGATGCCGGGCCCGGTGTCCTGCACCGAAAATTCTCCCCGACCATCGGGCAGCCGCCGCCACCGCACATGAATCGTGCCACCGGGCGGGGTGTAGCGCACGGCGTTGCCCACCAGATTCGTCATGGCACTGAACAATTCAGGGTACGCGCCCGCAATGGCTGCGGTCTGTGCATCTTCTGTCATGTCAAACTGAATTTGATGAGCGCGACCAGACTCTTTGATCAACAGCGCCGACAACGCGCCCGCCTCCTCCAACACCTGCTTTAGCAAGCGCTGCACGGGCACCCAATCCGTGGCACCCACGGGCGGACTTCCTTCCAGTTTTGACAGAGTCAGCAGGTCGCTTACCAGCGTCTGCATGCGATCAGCCTGCTGGGCCATCAAGTCCAGGTAGTGCGTGCGCTCATGTTCATCAACCGGCAGGGTTTGCAAGATTTCCACAAATCCGGTCAGCACCGTCAGCGGCGTGCGAATTTCATGCGACAAGTTGGCGACGAAATCACGGCGCATGGCCTCGGCCTGCTCCACTGCCGTGATGTCACGCGACAGCAACAGCAGCCGCCCTTCACCATAGGAATGCAGGTGCACTGACAGCTTGACCGGCCGGGTCGACGAGCTTTCGCGTCCCGGCATGACCACGTCCCGCTGATAGTCATGGCCGCTGAAGTACGCCGCAAAACCCGGGTCACGCACCAGATTTCCAAAGTGCTGCAGCAGGTCGCGGTGCGCCTCAAAACCAAAGTGGGATGCGGCCGTATCGTTAAACCATTCAATGCGCGCCTGCGCGTCCAGCAACACCACACCGTTGGGGGACGCTTGCAGCGCCGCCAGAAAATCCTGCAAGCGGGCATCACTGGCTTGTATTTCCTGATCACGCGCCCGCATCTGGCGGCGCGCCCGGTCCGACACCTCGCCCCACAGGCCGCGGGTTGCTGTCGGCACGGACACATCGCCAATCCTCAGCCACTGCAGCAGCGCTGATGCGCGAATCATGTCAATAACCAGCCAGCCAAGGCCCGCCAGCAGCAGCCCGACGAGTGCACCGGTCAACGAAGCGGAGGGCTCAACTTCATGGACGAAACTCCACCCAAGCAGACCACCGATCAATTGACACGCAAGAAATGAGAGCAAACGCCAAATCATCGACTGATGCTACACACAGCGTCGAACTGCCGCCAAACCGGCCCTGACGGGCTCAGTCAAGCGTGCGCCCGCGCTGGCAACAGGCTGATGCCAGGGCTGGCAGGCCGGGCGGTTATCCGATAGCCTGCGCCACGCACCGTTTCAATCATCGGACCCGCAGCCCCCAGCGCTTCGCGCAGGCGCTTCACATGCACGTCAACCGTGCGTTCTTCAATGAAAACATGGTCTCCCCAGACCTTGTCCAGAAGCTGTGACCGGCTGTGAACCCGCTCTGCGTGGTGCATGAAGTAATGCAGCAGTTTGAACTCCGTGGGTCCCAATTTGAGCATCAGGCCGTCGAATACAACCCGGTAAGTGGATGAGTCGAGCGACAGACCGGCTATTGCCACCACGCCGCCTGCCTGCTCGGGCGCACGCCGGCGCAGCACGGCGCGAATTCGGGCCAGCATTTCCTTGGCTGAAAAGGGTTTGGCAATGTAGTCGTCAGCGCCTGCATCCAGCCCCGCCACCCGGTCCGCCTCATCACCGCGCGCGGTCAGCATGATGAGGGGCACGCCCTTGGTGCGCGCATCGGCCCGCCACTTTGTGGCCAGCGACAGGCCACTTTCCCCGGGCAGCATCCAGTCCAGAAGGATGAGGTCGGGCAACACGGCATCCAGTTCGCGCTGCGCGCTGGCACCGTCCATTGCCCAGGTGGGTGCAAATCCGTTGTGACGCAGGTTCACCGCGATCAGTTCGGCAATCGCCGACTCGTCTTCAACAATCAGGACACTGGGCTGGTTTCTCATTTGACGACCGACTCAATCTGTTCCATGGAGGTGTGCCGAACGTCTTCCCCCTTGACCACGTAAATGATGAACTCGGCAATGTTTTTCGCATGGTCCCCAATGCGCTCGATCGCTTTGGCCAGGAATAAAAGATCCAGGCTGGGCGAGATCATGCGCGGGTCCTCCATCATGTAGGTGATCAGCTTGCGCACAAAGCCGTCAAACTCCTTGTCAATCAAGTCATCTTCCTTGAGGATGGAAACCGCCGCAGCCGTGTCAAGCCGGGCAAAGGCGTTCAGTGCCTTGTTCAACAAGGCGGAAGCCAGGTCGGCCGCAACTCGCAGGTCGAGGGTCGGCAATGACCGTGGCGCGCCACTGTTGATGATGGAGCGCACCATGCGCGCCATCTTTTCGGCCTCGTCGCCCACGCGCTCCAGATTGGCGGTGGTTTTAGAAATCGCAATCAAAAGACGGAGATCGCGCGCCGTCGGTTGCCTGCGGGCAATGATGCTGGACAGCTCGCGGTCAATGTCCACTTCCATCGCGTTCACGCGCGTTTCAGTTTCTGACACCTGATTGGCAGCTTCAACGCTGAATTGCGAAAGCGCATAAACGGCCTGGCGGATTTGCGATTCGACCAGACCACCCAACTCCAGCACGCGGGTCGATACCGCATTGAGTTCGCTGTCAAATTGACTGGAAAGATGTTTATCGGGCATGTCGTTGTTTCCTGTAGTATTGAAGACAGAGCTGGCGAGATTGGCGTTGCTGCGGTCGTTCCCACCCTGTTTTCCTATCCAAAACGGCCGGTAATGTAATCTTCGGTTTCTTTGCGGGCCGGCTTGAAGAACATCTGCTCAGTCGTGCCAAACTCCATCAGGTCGCCGAGGTACATGTAAGCGGTGTAATCGCTGCAGCGCGCCGCCTGCTGCATGTTGTGTGTGACGATGACCACGGTATAGTCCTTCTTCAACTCGGAAATCAGCTCTTCAATTTTGGCCGTTGAGATGGGGTCAAGCGCCGAGCAGGGTTCGTCCAGCAACAGCACTTCAGGCTTGATGGCGATGCCCCGGGCAATGCACAGGCGCTGTTGCTGCCCGCCCGACAGTCCTGATCCACTTTGCTGCAGCTTGTCTTTAACCTCATTCCACAAGGCCGCTTTGCGCAGCGCCCATTCAACTCGCTCCTCCATGTCAGAAGCATTCAAGTTTTCGAACAGCTTGACGCCAAATGCAACGTTGTCAAAAATTGACATGGGGAATGGCGTCGGCTTCTGAAACACCATTCCGACCTTGGCGCGAAGCAGGGCAACGTCTTTTTTGCTGGTCAGCAGATTTTCACCATCCAGGATGATCTTGCCTTCGGCCCGTTGTTCAGGGTATAGCTCGAACATGCGGTTGAAGACCCGCAACAACGTGGACTTGCCACAGCCGGACGGGCCAATGAACGCCGTCACTTTCTTCTCGGGGATTTCCAGATTGATGTCCTTGAGCGCGTGGAATTTGCCATAGTAAAAGTTGAGATCTTTCACCGAAATTTTTGCGCTTTCTTTAACGGCTGTAGCAGTATTCATCGATAACCTTGGGAAATAATCTTGGAAAAAAATTGTTGGCGGTCCCTGTTTCAACAATGGCTCTGATGACCAGGCTCTGATGACCAGTCGCTGTTCATTTGGCTCTGGTAACGATGCGCGCCAGAATATTCAAGCCCAACACTGACATGGTGATCAGGAACACGCCCGCCCAAGCCAGCTTTTGCCAGTTTTCATACGGGCTCATGGCAAACTTGAAGATGGTGACCGGCAAGCTGGCCATGGGCTCGCTCAAGCTGGAGGTCCAGAACTGATTGCTGAGTGCGGTGAACAGCAAGGGCGCAGTCTCACCGGCAATGCGGGCGATCGCCAGCATCACACCCGTGACCACACCGGCGCGGGCCGCCTTGAGTGTGATGCTCAATATCACTTTCCACTTCGGCGAGCCTAGGGCGTAAGCGGCTTCCCGCAGACCCGACGGAATCAGCTGCAGCATGTTCTCCGTGGTGCGGATGACCACCGGAATCACAATCAATGCCAACGCGATCACGCCCGCCCAGCCCGAGAAAGACTTGAAGCGCGACACCACCACGGCATAGACAAACAGGCCGATCACGATGGAAGGCGCGGACAGCAAAATGTCATTCACGAACCGTGTGACGGTTGCGAGCCAGCCTTTGCTGTCAAACTCAGCCAGGTAAATGCCGGCCATGATGCCGATGGGCGTACCGACAAAGGTGGCCAACATCACCATCAGGAACGAACCGTACATGGCATTGGCCAAGCCACCCTCGTCATTGGGCGGCGGAGTCATCTGCGTCACTGTTGCCCAGTTCAGGCCGCCTACCCCCAGCCGCACGGTTTCAAACAAAATCCAGAACAGCCAGAACAGGCCAAAAGCCATTGCCATCAGCGACAGGGTCAGGGCAATCCGGTTGACGATTTTGCGCCGCGCAAACTTGGCCTGACGGCCGGCATCGAACGCCGCCGATTGAAGCAACATTTCGCTGGTCGTCATGATTTTTTACCTTCGCCCTTGTTCAGTTGCGCCAGCAGCAGTTTAGACAAAGTCAGCACGACGAATGTGATAAAAAACAGAACCAACCCAAGGTACATCAAAGCCCCCTGATGCAAACCCTCACCCGCTTCTGCGAATTCATTGGCCAGTGCGGAGGTAATGCTGTTGGCAGCCTGGAACAGGCTCAATGAATCCAGCTGGTTGAAATTGCCAATCACAAAGGTAACGGCCATGGTCTCGCCAATGGCCCGCCCAAGCCCGAGCATGATGCCGCCGACCACACCGGCCTTGGTGTAGGGCAGCACCACTTTGGAGACCACCTCCCACGTGGTGGCGCCCAGGCCATAAGCTGATTCTTTAAGCAGCGTGGGGGTGACTTCAAACACATCGCGCATCACCGCCGCAATGAACGGGATGATCATGATGGCCAGAATAATGCCGGCCGACAAAATGCCAATGCCCACCGGGGGGCCAGAA
>JANMVO010000149.1:0-7990 GCA_031392805.1 Rhodoferax sp.
CTATCCACAAGGAGTTTTAATGCGTCATTATGAAATCATTCTCATGATCCATCCGGATCAGAGCGAACAAGTTCCGGCCATGCTGGAGCGCTACAAGGGCATGATTGTTGCCGGCGGTGGCAAAGTGCACCGGGTTGAAGACTGGGGCCGGCGTCAGTTAATCTACATGATCAACAAACTTGCCAAGGCCCATTACCTGTGCGTCAACATTGAGGCTGACCAGCCCGTGATGGCTGAACTTGAGCACGCGTTCAAGTTCAACGACGCCGTGCTGCGCCACCTGACCGTCTTGAAGAAGAAGGCCGATACCGGCCCTTCATCGATGATGAAATCGGTAGACCGCGAAGATGCCCGCAAAACCAGCCAGGCTGAGTACGCTGGCAACAACTGACAGACGACACACTTTTACCCTGCAATTGAGCCTGCCTGCCGACTGTGTTGGGAAATCTGAAAACCTCAGGGGACCCTCGGACAACCTCACGGGACTTTCAGACAACCTCACGGTTGTAGCCATAAACCAGACAGTTTTGACTGCCTGTATCGCCGAGGTTGAACCTTTGCGCTACACCCCAGCCGGATTGCCCGCCCTGAATTTAAGACTCGAACACGCGTCAGAAATTCAGGAAGCAGGGCAGACCAGACAGGTAAAGGCAGTTTTGAAATCAGTCGCTTTTGGCGCAATGGCTGAGCGGCTTGTCAAACAGGCCTTTGGCAGCGTCTGGCAGTTCAAGGGTTTTCTGGCAACGCCTCGCAACGGTAAAAGTGTCGTGTTTCATATTCAAGAAATTTCGCAAGATTAATTGAATACGACCCGTTTTTAGCAAGATTGATTTTTTCAGGAGGCTTTCATGCCCGCATTCAAAAAATTTAACAAAGACAAGCGCCCCAAGCGCCCGGCCCAAAACCTGCTGTTCAAGCGCAAGCGCTTTTGCCGCTTCACCGTGACCGGTGTTGAAGAGATTGACTACAAGGACATCGACACCTTGCGCGATTTCATTGCCGAAAACGGCAAGATCATTCCAGCGCGCCTGACCGGCACGCGCGCCATTTTCCAGCGTCAGCTCAACACCGCGATCAAGCGCGCGCGTTTCCTCGCCATGTTGCCGTACAGCGACCAGCATCGCATCTAAGGGAGTCACACCATGCAAATTATTCTTCTCGACAAGGTTGTGAACCTTGGCACCCTTGGCGATGTGGTCAAGGTCAAAGACGGCTATGCCCGCAACTTCCTCATTCCAAGTGGCCGCGCACGCCGCGCTACGGCTGCAGCCAAGCAGGAGTTTGAAGTGAAACGCGCCGATCTCGAAAAAGCCGCTGCTGTCAAGCTGGTGGAGCAGCAAGCCGTGGGTGAAAAGCTCGCTGGCACCACCCTCAAGCTGACGCAAAAAGCAGGGGTTGATGGCCGTCTGTTTGGCTCTGTCACCAATGCGGACATTGCTGATGAGCTGGTCAAAAATGGCTACAAGGTGGTCAAGGCGCAGGTGCGCATGCCCAATGGCCCGATCAAACTGGTGGGCGACAATACGGTTGGTGTGGCGCTGCACACCGACGTGGTGGTTGACATTACGGTTTCCGTCTACGGCGAAACGGCCTGAAAACGGCTAAAAAATGGCTAAATAACGGCACTTAAACCGCGTAAAACAAGCGTCAATCGCGTTTTTACCCAACGCAGTGTCCCAATAAAGGGCCGCCGGGCCAAGTCCGGTGGCCCTTTGCTTTTTTTGGATTCGCTTGTCCACAGCCAATGGCTTGCAACCCACTCATTACCCACTGAATCTCCACAGGGTTATGCGGTGACGTCCTTCGTCTGAACGCGTAGCATCAAGTGTTATCGAGGAAATCAATTTTCATGTCAGCCGTACTTTCAGCTGTACTCTCAGCCGTGCCCGATGACTTCGGTCACGACCGCCAGGTGGCGCAATTGCGCATACCGCCCCATTCGATTGAATCAGAGTCCAGCGTGCTGGGTGGCTTGCTGCTGGACAACGGCGCCTGGGACCGGGTGGGCGACTTGTTGACCGAGGGTGACTTCTACCGGTACGAACACCGCATGATTTACGGCGCCATCAGCGCGCTGGTCAATGCTACCAAGCCAGCTGACGTGATCACGGTGTTTGAGCATTTGCAGAGCCTGGGCAAGGCCGAGGAAATTGGCGGATTGAGCTACCTTAATTCACTGGCCCAATATGTGCCGAGTGCCGGCAATATTCGCCGCTATGCCGAGATCGTGCGGGAGCGCTCAATCCTGCGCAAGCTGGTCAGCGCCAGCGACGAGATCGCCACCAATGCCTTCAACCCCAAAGGCCGACCGGTGGCCCAGATTGTGGACGAGGCCGAGCAGAAAATTTTCAACATCGGTGAAGAAGGCTCGCGCATGAAGCAGGGCTTTCAGGGGATGGACTCTCTGGTGGTGGCGCTGCTGGACCGGGTGACGGAGATGGCCGACAACCCGAATGACATCACCGGCGTGCCCACCGGCTTTTACGATCTTGACCGCGAAACGGCCGGCTTTCAGGCGGGCGATTTGATTGTGCTTGCCGCACGCCCCTCCATGGGCAAGACGGCACTGGCGATCAACATTGCCGAGCATGTGGCACTGAATGAAGGCTTGCCGGTGGCGGTGTTCTCAATGGAAATGGGCGCGGCACAGCTCGCGGTTCGCATCGTGGGCTCGATTGGCCGCATCGACCAGGGCCACCTGCGCACCGGCAAGCTGACTGACGAGGAGTGGCCACGTTTGACCGAGGCGATCGAGAAGCTGCGCAACATCTCGCTGCACATAGACGAGAGCGCCGGCCTCACGTCCAGCGAATTGCGCGCCAATGCCAGGCGGCTGGCACGCAAATGCGGCAAGCTTGGGCTGATCGTGGTGGACTATTTGCAACTGATGAGCGGCTCCAGCTCGGGGGACGAGAACCGTGCGACTGAGCTCGGTGAAATCTCGCGCGGGCTCAAGATGCTGGCCAAGGAATTACAGTGCCCAGTGCTGGCGCTGTCGCAGCTGAACCGCAGTGTTGAAACCCGTACCGACAAGCGCCCGATGATGAGCGATTTGCGCGAGTCTGGCGCGATTGAGCAGGACGCCGACATCATCATGTTCATCTACCGCGACGACTACTACAACAAGGACAGCAAGGAGCCAGGCGTCGCCGAGATCATCATTGCCAAACAGCGTAACGGCCCCACCGGCACCACCAAACTGGCGTTCTTGAGAAACATCACCAAGTTTGAGAGTCTGGCCAGCCGAAGCAACGGCGATTTCTAATAAAATAAGCCTGTAGCACTTATGTTATCTACATAGTTAGCTACTAAAATTATAGTACTTCACTGGCAAAGTCGGCCAACCGTGAGCGCTCGCCGCGCGCCAGGGTGATGTGTCCGCCGTGTGGCCAGCCCTTGAATTTGTCTACCGCAAAGGTCAGGCCAGACGAGCCTTCCGTCAAGTATGGCGTGTCAATCTGGGCCAGGTTGCCCATGCATATGATCTTGGTGCCCGGCCCGGCGCGGGTGATCAGCGTCTTCATCTGCTTGGGCGTGAGATTCTGCGCCTCGTCAATGATGACGTACTTGTTCAGGAAGGTGCGCCCGCGCATAAAGTTCATGCTCTTGATCTTGATGCGGCTGCGAATCAGCTCGCTGGTGGCGGCGCGGCCCCACTCGCCGGCATTGGTGTCGGTCTTGCCCAGAACTTCGAGGTTGTCGTCCAGCGCGCCCATCCACGGGCCCATTTTTTCTTCTTCGGTGCCGGGCAGGAAACCAATGTCTTCACCTACGCTCACGGTGGCGCGGGTCACGATGATTTCGGTGTAGCGGCGGTCGTCCAGCACCTGCGTCAGCCCGGCCGCAAGCGCCATCAGGGTCTTGCCAGAACCTGCGGTGCCGGTCAGCGTGACGAAGTCCACTTCTGGGTCCATCAGCAGGTTCATGGCGAAGTTCTGCTCGCGGTTGCGCGTGGTCACGCCCCAAACCGCGTTCTTGAGGTGGTTGTAGTCTTTCAGCGTCTTGAACACCGCTGTTTTGCCACGAATCTCGGTCACCCGCGCATAAAGGGACGGCTCGCCCGGCGATTCAAAAAACACAAACTGGTTAATCAGCAAATTGGGAACAATCGGGCCGGTGATGCGGTAAAACGTGTGCGCACCCTGTTGCCAGCTCTCCACTGTCTGGCCATGTGTGGCCCAAAAATCAGTGGGCAGCGCCATTGAGCCGGCATACAGCAGGTCGCCGTCTTCCAGGGTTTTGTCGTTCTGGTAATCGTCGGTGGCCAGACCCAGCGCGCGTGCCTTGACGCGCATGTTGATGTCTTTGGACACCAGCACTACTTCCCTTGGCGCGTACTGCTGGCGCAAGGCGTCCACCACGCCCAGAATCTGGTTGTCGGCCTTGCCTTGGGGCAGGCTGGTGGGCAGGGAATAGTTCAGCGTCTGGGTCTGAAAAAACAGCTTGCCTTTGGCCTCGCGGTGGCCGGTCGAGGCGAGCTGCAATCCTGTGCCAATGTCAGCGCCATTGGTGCCCGCCAGCGCGTCCAGGCTGCGGCTGGTCTGGCGGGCATTGCGGGCGACTTCGGTCATGCCCTTCTTGTGTCCATCGAGTTCTTCCAGAACAATCATGGGCAGAAAAATATCGTGTTCCTCAAAGCGGAACAGGCACATGGGGTCGTGCATCAGCACGTTGGTGTCCAGTACAAACAGCTTGGTGGGACCGGTGGGTTTGGCCTTTCTGGTCTTGGGCTGGGCTCGAGCGATGCGTTCTGACTGCTGCCCGCCCGCCGTTGAACTTGACGTCCCTTCAAGCTTGTCGGCCATGGCACCGGTATGAACCACCGGTGCACGCTCGGCTTTGTCCAGCGCATCGCGCGCAGTTGACTCGCGATGGGGGAGATCGCGGCCCGGCACTTCGCGGCTGGGCAACTCTTGCGCAGGTGCCTGCCTGGCCAGCGGGTGCCCGTCTGCCGGGCTATGAGATTTTTGTGACGTCTTGGAAGCGCTTCGCGCCGGTGCGTCAAAGGCGGCTTGCGACAGCAGGGCTGCACGCTTGGTGGGGGCGGGAGGCAATGGCATGTTGAGTATGGCCCTTGGTGAGACTGGTAAGGCAGGTAAGGCTGGTAAGGCTGGTGCGGTTAATCAGGAAATGCGGACTCGGCGCTTCAAAAGCCAAAAAGCCGCCTTGAGCCAAGGCGGCTTTTATAGAATAGCAGGGTTGCAGTGTTCAAGGGCGAAAATCCGGCCTCAATAAATCACGCTGCTTTCTTGAGGGCCTTGACAGCCTTGAGGACATCGTCCACATGACCAGGCACCTTCAGCCCGCGCCATTCCTCTTTGAGCAGGCCATCGGCGCCGATCAGGAAGGTGCTGCGCTCAATGCCTTTGACCTTCTTGCCGTACATGATCTTGTTTTTGACCACACCAAACATGTGGCACATTTTTTCTTCGGTATCGGCGATCAGCTCAAACGGCAATTCAAGTTTGGTCTTGAACTCGTCGTGAGACTTCATGTTGTCACGCGACACACCAAACACATGGGCACCCGCCTTTACAAAATCCTTGTACTTGTCGCGAAACTGCATGGCTTCGGTGGTGCAGCCTGGTGTGTTGTCCTTGGGGTAGAAGTACAACACCATGGTCTTGCCCTGATGGCTGGTGTTGGACACCTTGACGCCACTGGTGGCATTTGCTTCGAATTCGGGGAGGGGTTTGTTGACAACGATCGCCATATGTAACTTGAATCTCTTGTGCAGGATGTGTCAGGCATGATAGGAGGCGCAAAACAATAGCAAAAATTCCAAGCGCCTACAACCGCAATCCTTGATTTTACCCTGAAAACCGGGCGACCGATCCTGGGTTGCCGGAATATCAGGCAGCGGTTTCGATCAGCACAGCCAACATCACGTCGCGCCCTTCGCCCGCCAGGATGTTGTAGGTCCGGCAGGCGGCCCGGGTGTCCATGGTCTCAAAACCAATTCGCTGCCCGAACAGCGGTGCCAGCCACTGCGCCTGCGGAAATCGGATGCGGTTGCCACTGCCAAAAATTACCAGTTCAGGGCGGTGGCTTGCAAGCATCGAGAAGTGTGCCGGCGTCAACGCCTCAAAACTCAGGCAGTCCCAGGCAAAGCGCTGCCCCCTGGAACTGATGACCAGACTGGCGCTTACTTTTTCACCATCCACACTAATCCAGCCGGGCCCGTAGCCACTGATGGATTGAACGTCGGGTTTGTCAGGCTGGATTTTCATCTGTGTTCAAATTATAGGTTTCGCGTTTTGCCTTTCACCTGAGGAGCGACTTTGAAAACCATTCAGAAATCCGCCAAGCTGGCCAACGTGCTCTACGACATTCGCGGCCCCATCATGGATGCGGCGCGGCAGATGGAGGACGAAGGCCAGAAGATCATCAAGCTCAACCTCGGCAACCTCGCTGTGTTCGGTTTTGACGCGCCTGAGGAAATCCAGCAGGACATGATCCGCAACCTGCCCAACTCGTCCGGTTACTCCGACAGCAAGGGCATTTTCGCAGCCCGCAAGGCGGTCATGCACGAGACCCAGAAGCAGGGTGTTGCTGGCGTGACGCTGGATGATATTTACCTGGGAAACGGCGCCAGCGAGTTGATCACAATGGCCACCAACGCGCTGCTGGACAACGGCGACGAACTGCTGCTGCCCATGCCCGACTACCCGCTGTGGACGGCTTCCACCAGTCTTTCCGGTGGCACGCCGGTGCACTACTTGTGTGACGAGGCCAATGGCTGGATGCCCAACCTGGACGACATCCGCGCCAAGATCACGTCGCGCACCAAGGGCATCGTCGTCATCAACCCCAACAACCCGACCGGCGTGATGTATTCAGACGCGATCCTGGCGAGCATTGTCGAAATCGCGCGCGAACATGGCCTGGTGATTCTGGCTGACGAGGTGTATGACAAGGTGCTGTACGACGGCATCAAGCACACGGCGCTGGCCAGCCTGTCTACCGATGTGCTCACGCTCACTTTCAACAGTTTGAGCAAGAGCTATCGCTCATGTGGCTACCGCGCCGGCTGGCTGGTGGTGTCGGGCGACAAGAAGCCGGCCACCGACTACATCGAAGGCCTGAACATGCTGAGCAACATGAAGCTGTGCTCCAACGTGCCGGGCCAGTGGGCGATTCAGACCGCTTTGGGCGGCTACCAGAGCATCAACGACCTGGTGGGTGAGGGCGGTCGCCTGCGTCGCCAGCGGGATGTGGCGTTTGACCTGATCACCGCCATTCCTGGCGTGAGCTGCGTCAAGCCCCAAGCGGCGCTGTACATGTTTCCCAAGCTCGACCCCAAGGTGTATCCGATTGAGGATGACCGGCAGTTTTTCCTGGAGTTGCTGCGGGCAACGCGGGTGATGCTGGTGCAGGGCACGGGCTTCAACTGGCCGGCGCCAGACCATTTCCGCATCGTGTTTTTGCCGCATGAGGATGACCTGCGCGAGGCCATCGGGCGGATTTCGAAATTCCTGGAGGCGTACCGCCGAAGCCATGGCACGCAGGATGTTCAATCTGCCGCAGTTGCTGTCACTTTTGCTGAAAAGGCCGCAAACGCCACAGCGATTCCAAAGGCTATTAAATTAGTAGCGGCCCGTGTATAGCAGACAAGGGCTAGAGCCCATTTTTATACCTAAATAGTCATGAAACCCATTCAAGCAGGCCTGCTGGGCATCGGCACCGTTGGCAGCGGCACCTTCAACGTCTTAAACCGCAATCAGCAGGAAATCAAACGCCGCGCCGGGCGTGGCATTGAGATCACGATGGTGGCTGATCTGGACGTGGCGCGGGCGCAAGCCATTGTTGGACCAGACGTTAAAGTGGTCAAGGATGCCCGCGCCGTCATCGCCAACCCCGAGATCGACATCGTCATCGAATTGATTGGCGGCTACGGCATTGCCAGGCAGTTGGTGATGGAAGCCATTGCCGCCGGCAAGCACGTCGTCACCGCCAACAAGGCCTTGCTGGCCGTGCATGGCACCGAGAT
>JANMVO010000708.1:0-3445 GCA_031392805.1 Rhodoferax sp.
GCCGGCGGTGAAGCCCTGGCCAGCGACCTGCAAGGCGTGCCCGCCATTCTGGATGCTGCCGGTGTGACTGAGTTGCCGCGCGCGCGGATTGCGGTGCTGGACGGCATCAAGCTGTCGCCCAATCAGCCGGTGCTGCGCGTGGACGGTGATGTCAAGCAAGCCATTCGCACCCTGTGGGGCGATCTGGCGTGGCAGTTGGGCAAGGCCGAGGGTTACGCACTGGTGGCGGACGCGGATGCGTCTAGCACATCGCCCGGCAAGGCGGTGCTGGAAACACTGCTGAGCCGCTACGCGCCTTGCGTCATTTTGATTGACGAGCTGGTGGCTTATGTGCGCCAGTTTGAAGAGGGCAAGACGCTGACCGGCGGCAGCTTTGATTCCAACCTGAGCTTTGTGCAGGCGCTGACCGAGGCGCTGAAAGCCGTGTCCACGGCGGTGCTGCTGGCCTCGCTGCCAGAATCGGACAAAGAGGCGGGCGGCCAGCGCGGCGTCAAAGCGCTGGCCTCGCTATCGCACTACTTCGGGCGCATTCAGGCGCTGTGGAAACCGGTGGGCACCGAGGAGGCGTTCGAGATTGTCCGCCGCCGCTTGTTCAGCACCATCAACGACAAACTGGCTGCGGAGTCGGTGTGCCAGGCCTTTGCGGATTTCTACACCGCAAATAGCGACGACTTCCCGCGTGAGACGCAGGAGAGCGGGTATTTTGACCGCTTGATGCGCGCCTACCCGATCCACCCCGAGGTGTTTGACCGCCTGTATGAAGATTGGTCTACCTTGGATAACTTTCAGCGTACCCGTGGTGTGCTGAAGTTGATGGCCAAGGTGATTCATCGGCTCTGGAAAGACAACGACAAAGACCCGCTCATCATGCCGGGCAGTTTTCCGCTGCAAGATGCAGAGACGCGCAACGACTTGATTTACTACCTGCCACCGGGCTGGGACCCGGTGGTTGAACGTGATGTGGATGGCGAGCGGGCGGAGACCACCGAGATTGAGAACCGCGACACCCGCCTTGGCAGCGTGCAAGCGTGTCGCCGCGCTGCGCGGGCGATTTTTTTGGGCAGCGCGCCCACCACCACCGCCCAGATGGTGCGCGGCTTGGAGCTGGAACGCATTGTGTTGGGCGTGGCCCAGCCCGGCCAGCAAGTCGGCATCTACAAGGACGCGCTGCGCCGCCTGGGCGACCGTTTGCATTACCTGAACAGTGGCCAGACGGGACAATCTACCCGATTCTGGTTTGATACCCGCCCGAACCTGCGCCGGGAAATGGAAGACCGCAAGCGTCGCTTCCAGGACAAAGAGGACCTGTTCCCCGCTGTCCGCGAGCGACTGCAGCGCAGCTTTGCATCCGGTGTATTTGGTGGCACACACATCTTCACCGCCAGCGGCGACGTGCCCGACGATTGGCAACTGCGCCTGGTGGTGCTGCCGCCCGATGCGGCGTTCAGCCGCAGCGGCCAAAGCCTTGCCATCGAGCGGGCTGCCGAAATTTTGAAGCACCGTGGCGACCAGCCACGTTTCAAACAGAACCGGCTGATTTTTCTTGCCGCCGACTTTGACAGCGTAAGCCGCCTCAAGGACCAGGTGCGCTCTACCCTGGCGTGGCAATCCATCGTGAGCGACATCAAGGACATGAAGCTCAATCTGGACCAGTACCAGTCGCGTCTGGCGAATGACAACTTCGAGTCTGCCAACGAAGCCTTGCGCCGCATGGTGCGCGAGACCTATAAATGGCTGCTGGCGCCCATGCAGGAAGCGAAACCCGGCAAGGGCTTGTCCGACATTCAGTGGGAACATTTCCAGATCAACCCGGGTGCGCCCAACCTGTCGCAGGAAATTGAGCGCGTATTGAAGGAGAACGAACTCATGATCACCGAGTGGGCACCCATCCACTTGGCCAAGGTGTTGCGAGACTGGTTCTGGAAAGAGGACATCAAGGCGGTCAGCGCGCTGAATGTGTGGCAGAAGTGCTGCCAGCAACTCTACCTGCCTCGCATCAAGGACGACACGGCGTTTCAACACACGATGGCGATGGGTACAGAAAGCCAGGACTTTTTTGGCTTCGCGCAGGGCAAAGACGATGACCGCTATGTCGGATTCAGCTTTGACCAGCGCACATCGTTGATCCTTGATTCCGCCCTGCTGCTGATCGAACCCGTTGCAGCCGCCGCGTATGCAGAGTTGGAACGTGCTGCTGAAGAGGCTGCGCGACCGAAATCAGTGGGTTCCGATGGATATGCTGCGGGCGGAACCACCATTCCACCGCGCGCCGAAGACTTCGCGAAGCCGACTGATTCCCTTTCTGGGGATGCTCCAACACCACGATCCATCAAAAAGCAGTTTTACGCAAACATCGAACTTGACCCAATTTTGGCGAAGAAACAGTTCGCTGACTTGGTCGATGAAGTCATCCTGCAATTCACGTCCCGCCCTGGCATCAAGGTCAGAATTGCCATCGAAATTCAAGCCGAAACCGCAACCGGTTTCGACGATAACGTGCAGCGCGCGGTGAAAGAGAACTGCAAGGTTCTGCGCTTTAAAAACGCGGAGTTTGAAAACCCAGGGTGACGATCCGCGCGGATCAAGTGCTGGCAGTTTATGTGCGGGTGTGGTTGAGTTTGGGTTTGCGGCAGTGGCAGTGAACACGGCAGATACCGCTTGACATGCCACCGGGCCGTGGCTTCAGGCCGCTGCCAGTGCCCGCACCGCAAGCAGGCTGTCCTTCATCTCGGTCGCCGCTTGCGTCAGCGCCAAATCTGCAAGCGTTTCGCGCAGGAATTCACCGGGGTGGATGGCAGGCAAGCCATTGGCAAAGTTTCTCATGACGTGAGGGTAATTCGCAATACCAAGGCCATCAGCATTGGTTTTTTCAACCCGCAAGCGCAGGCAAATGGGTCGGGGTGGCAAAAGCCAACGCGGCCAACTCCCGCTTACTTTGCAGCAGCAATGCGGCCTCGGATGGTGTCAGTTCCCTCGGTGCGTGCAAGGTACCGAGCTTCTGATTCAGCAAGCGCGTCGAAGGCGTGAGCGAATTGTCCGATCCACCAGTTTTCAAGTTCTGCTCCATGTTTAGCTCTCAATTCTTGCAAGCGTTCTGGCGAAAGCGCCAGTTTGGCGGAATGAGGCTTGCCGGTCAAGGATACCTGTGTCCCACCCGCAAAACTGCAAGCTTTAGATTTTGCGCTGCGCTCAGTGTGTCACTCACCAGCGCAATGGCCGCATTGCCATTCCCCGATTTCGCCGCCTTGTAAGCCGGGTGTTGCTTCACCGCCGTTTCGCTGGCATGAATCAGTACGTCAGGGAAATTGCCCCATGCGGTACGCGGTGGTTTGATCATTCCTGAAAATGTTCATCCCACGGGGTTGACCGTCGGGCCAGGCCGGTTCAAATCCGCCGGTTCGCGCCCGCCCAATAAAACCCGTCTTTCGTTGAGGTTGGGGGGCCG
>JANMVO010000178.1:0-6950 GCA_031392805.1 Rhodoferax sp.
TCCCCCGTGCTGGGCACCACGTCGCTCTGGATGATGTGGTACATCGGCAAGCCCAGAATGTCTTCGTAGAAATGCCGCGTTTCTTCGGCATCTTTGGCGCGGTAGGCGAAGTGGTGCAACCGCTGGATAGGGGCTGGCGCGGGCAGGGGCGCAATGTGTTTCAAAATGGCAGCCATGGCAATCTCCAGAAGGTCATCAATTGAACCTGTGCAAGCTTACAAGGACAAGGTGACGGAATTCAACAATGCGTAATCAATTTACCATACCGTAATTGCAGGCATCGGCCAACCCGTGTTTCGCCCTTGGGAAGCGCGGATTTATTCATTGTGGATTAGCGGCGCTTGGGTTGGGATGGATCGCCAGGAATAAATCCGCGCTTCCCTTGGGCTTCGCGGCCCCTGCCATGTGTCCGGCGGTCAAGGCAGGGGCCGGAATCAAGCTCGGCTGTGACCACACCAACTCCCCGGCGCATAGGCTGATTGCGCCCGAGACAGTGGCGTCGCTGGCAGGGGATCTCAAATAAACACTGATTACCGGGGCGCACATGAAAGCAACCCGGCTTTCACGATAATCAAGGCTTCCCTGTGACGCCTTTTTCATTTAAGCTTTTTTCGCTCTTGATTCGCTCTTGAGGCTTTTTTAATTTCTTGCTGTCCTATTTTCCTCATGCTGTTTCTCCTCTCGCCCGCCAAATCCCTTGACTACGCAACGCCTGTGGGGAAGGTGCCGCACACACTGCCACTGTTCGTCAAACAATCCACTGTGTTGATCAAGCTCCTGGTCAAGAAATCGCCCCGGCAAATATCAAAGCTGATGGATTTGAGCGATGACCTGTCAAACCTGAACGTGGCCCGCTACAAGGCCTGGTCGCCTGAATTCACGGTTGACAACGCCAAACAGGCGGCGCTCGCCTTTAATGGTGACGTTTATGGCGGGCTGGATGCGAAAACCCTCTCATCAGAAGACCTGGCGTGGGCGCAGGCACATGTTTGCATGTTGAGCGGACTCTACGGCGTGCTGCGCCCCCTGGACCTGATGCAGCCTTACCGGCTGGAGATGGGCACCAGGCTGGCCAACAAACAGGGCAGCAACTTGTACGAGTTCTGGGGCACGAAGATATCCGAGCATTTGAACGAGCGCTTGCAGACGGACAAAAAGCCGGTGGTCATCAACCTCGCCTCTATCGAGTATTTCAAGGCAGTGAATCGCAAAGCACTCCAGGCGCGCGTCATTGACTGTGTGTTTGAAGAATTCAAAAATGACCAGTACAAAGTCATCAGCTTCATGGCCAAACGCGCACGCGGGCTGATGGCGCGCTATGCGGTCACCCATCAAGCCAAGACACCGAAAAAGCTGGAAGACTTTAATGAAGAAGGCTATGCGTTCGACGCCAGCGCTTCGCAGCCAGACCGGCTGGTGTTTCGGCGCAAATTAGCCATTTCAGCCGGAAAATATCAGTAAATCGGTCTCTAGCCCTTGTAGGATAAGCATAAGTAGATATGAAAATAATAGCAAATGGAATTGACATTGAAGTCGAAGACACAGGTGCCGGTTCGAGTCCAGGCGGCAAGGAGCGTCCCGCGGTGCTGCTCATCATGGGCCTCGGAATGCAACTCATTGCCTGGCCACCGGCGCTGGTACAGGTGCTGGTGGATGCTGGCTACCGCGTCATCCGGCATGACAACCGCGACATCGGGCTGAGCCAGCATTTCGACCACACGGGCAAACCAAATCTGGTGTGGGCGGCGCTTAAATACCGGCTCCGCTGCGCCATCAACTCGCCCTACAGCGTGCGCGACATGGCCCACGATGCGGTGGGCGTGCTGGACGCGCTCAAAGTTGAAAAAGCCCACGTGGTGGGTGTCAGCATGGGTGGCATGATTGCGCAGCGCGTGGCACTGGCCGCGCCTGACCGGTGCTTGAGCTTGACCAGCATCATGAGCACCAGCGGCGCGCGCGGTTTACCCGAGGCCCGGCCCGGGGTGTTGCGTGCGCTGCTGGGCCGGCCCGCCAGTACGGCCTTGCCAGACATCGTCAACTTCTATGTCAAATTGCTAAAAACAATTGAAAGTCCGGCCTACCCGCAGCCCGAGGCCGAGGTGCGCGAACGCATTTTGCTCGGCACCCGGCGCAGCTACCACCCGGTGGGCACGGCGCGCCAGACCCTGGCCATCGTGGCCGACCACACCCGCGCCAGTGAGCTGCGGCGCATCACCGTGCCCACCTTGGTACTGCACGGCAAGGCCGATCCGCTGATTCCCTTTGCCTGCGGCGAGGACACGGCAAAACGCATTCCCGGTGCCACGCTGGTAGGCATCGAGGGCATGGGCCACGACTTGCCCTCGGGCGTGGTGCAGCGCCTGCTGGAGTCGTTGCTCCCTCATCTTGACGCGTGTCACCTGAATGCGGCTCGGCTCAATCCGGCTCACTCAATGCGCATGGCCTGAAAGCCGCATGAATCCGTTCGAGCATTCCCCTCTCGGCAAGCCATCTGCGTACATCGACCAGTACGATGCATCGCTGCTGTTCCCCATTGCCCGTGCGCCCAAGCGAGCCGAGATTGGCATTGACGGCGCAGCGCCTTTCTTTGGCGCCGACCTGTGGACCGCGTTCGAGCTGAGCTGGCTCAACCTGCGTGGCAAGCCGCAGGTGGCGCTGGCGCATTTCACCGTGCCGTGCGAGACGCTTAATATCGTGGAGAGCAAGTCCTTCAAGCTCTACCTCAACAGTTTTAACAACACCAGGTTTGCCAATGCCGATGAGGTCAAAGCCCGCCTGCGGGCTGATGTGAGCGCGGCAGTGTGGCGAGCGAATGGGAGCCCGCCCGCTCGGTCTGGCCTCGCAGCGCCGGGCGCTGCTCCGCTTTCACTGCGTGGCACCCAGGCCGCGTCCGCTACGGCCCCGGCATTGGCGTCACGCGCAGCCGCCGCGCCCACCATCGGCGTGACCTTGCTGGGCGCAGAACTGTTTGACCGTGAACCGGTGCACGAACTCGACGGCCTGAGCCTGGACCGCCTCGACATCGAGTGCACCCGCTATACCCCCGCGCCTGATCTGTTGACAGTCACGCGCAATGAAGCGCCAGTGAGTGAAGTCTTCACCAGCAACCTGTTAAAAAGCAACTGCCTGGTGACCGGCCAGCCCGACTGGGGCAGCATTCAGATCAGCTACACCGGCGACCAGATTGAGCAGGGCGGCCTGCTGCAATACCTGGTGAGTTTTCGCAACCACAACGAGTTCCATGAGCAGTGTGTGGAGCGCATCTTCATGGATCTCTGGACCCGCTGCCAACCCATGAAACTGGCTGTTTATGCCCGCTACACGCGCCGTGGCGGGCTGGACATCAACCCGTTTCGCACCAGCTATCCCGCCGCGCTGCCGCGCAATGTGCGCATGGCGCGGCAGTAGCCTGCATGCCCACGTCCCAAGCCTCCGCTGAATCAACACCGCGGCTTGCTGTGCAGGGCAGCGTCGCCACCATCACGCTAAACCGGCCCTCGCAACGCAACAGCCTGCGCGACGAAGACTTGCATTGTCTGCTGGGCCACTTCACGCAGCTCAATGCTGACGCGTCGGTGCGCGTGGTGGTGCTGACGGCTGAAACCGCAGGGCAGCCCAAGCCGGTATTCAGCGCCGGGTACCACGTGGGCGGCTTTGACGGCAGCGGGCATGACCCGCGCCTGTTTGAGACCGTGCCCGATGCGCTGGAGCGGCTGCGCCCGCTGACGCTGTGCGCGCTGAACGGCAGCGTGTACGGCGGTGCTACCGACCTGCTCTTGGCGTGCGATCTGCGCGTTGGCCTGGCTGGCAGCGAGTTCCGCATGCCTGCGCTGGCGCTGGGGCTGCACTATTACCCCAGCGGCCTGGGCCGCTATGTGTCGCGCCTGGGCCTGAACCTGGCCAAGCGGGCGTTTCTGTCGGCCGAGGCCATTCCGTGCGAGCAACTGCAGCAAGTCGGGCTGTTTGAGCAACTCGTGAATGCGCAAGCGTTTGATGCAGCAGTGAATGGCTGGGTCCACAAATTGGCCAGCCTGGCGCCACTGGCCGCGCAGGCCACCAAACAGTCACTCAATGAGATCGCAGCCGGGCGCTGGGATGAGCCCAGCCTGCGCAGGCGCGAAACCCTGACCGCCCAAAGCCGCGACTTCGCCGAAGGCCGCGCCGCGTTTCGTGAGCGCCGCGCTGCCAAATTTGAGGGACGTTGACGGACAGGCTTCAACCCCCTGCGCAGCTTCCCAGGCGGCAAGCCAGTTCACCGAAGTTGAAGTTGTCGTGCCACCACCTGCGGTGCGATACTTGCGCGCGATGTTGAAATTCCTATCCCACGCCCCGCTGCGCCAGATGCTGACCGTGCCCTACGTGGTGCTTCTGCTGCTGGCAGCGGGCGTCATTGGCGTGCTGTCTTACCGCGCTGGCAGCGATGCGGTGGACACGCTGTCAGAGCGCGTGCTGTCAGAGACCGTCAGCCGCATTGCGCAGGCGGTTGAAAAACATGTGTCGGGCTCTGAGGCTGTGCTTGAGACGGCTTTTCCCGCCGACGTTCCCGCACCCCTGTCGGTGAAGACCGACCTTGAGGCACTGCGCACCCGGCTGTGGCTGGCCACGTCGGTCCACCGGGACCCGAACAACTACGCCTACTACGGCAACCGCGACGGCCAGTTCATCGGGCTGTGGCGCTTCTCCGAGACCGAGGCCGAATTGCGGCTGCGCACAGACGCAAGCTCGCCGCGCTCCATCTACCGCTATTCGCGCATCAAGGGCGAGCTCAAGAATCCGGTGCTCGAAGAGCGGCTTTACGACCCGCGCGAACGCCCCTGGTACAAGGCCGGGCAGGGTGCCAGCACGCAGACCTGGACATCGATCTACATCGACTTCAAAACTCTGCAGCTGGTCGGCACGCGGGCCCGGCGGGTGACCAATGCCGCAGGCGACTTTGAAGGCGTGGTGGCGACTGACCTGTCACTGGCGCATTTGAATGATTTCCTTAAAAACCTGCAACTCAGCGCCAATGGATTTGCTTTCATTGTCGAGCCCGATGGCAACCTGATTGCCACCTCGCGCGGCCCGCATTTGCGCAAGGGCGTGGGGGACGACAACACCCGCCTGAATGCGCAAGCCAGTGATGATCCGATGATTCGTGCCACCTACAAGGCGGTGAAGGAGTTGACGGGCCAGCCCGCCCAGCCGGTGGACGTGCCCAGCCCCGCGAAAGCCTCCGCAGCCGGCCAGCCAGCCAGCGCAGGCGACACGGTGCCGCGCACCACGTCCTTCGTCGGCCCCGACGGCAACAGCGTGCTGGCAGGCTACGCCCGGCTGCGCGACCAGGCGGGGCTGGATTGGCTGGTGGCCGTGGCCGTGCCGCGCAGCGACTACATGCAAAAGGTCAATGACAACGTGCGCCGCACCGTGCTGTTTGCGCTGCTGGCCTGCGCCCTGATTGCCGCCACCGGCTACATCGTGCTTAACGTCATTGCCAAAGACCTGCGGCGACTTGCTGATGCGGCCCGCAAGATGGGCGAAGGCGAGCTGGGCTCGAAAATTCCCGTCGAAAGAAACGACGAAATCGGCGAGCTGGCAAAAGCCTTTGCGGCGATGCAAAACCAGCTGTTCACCGACCGGCTCACCGGCATTGCCAACCGCGAGGCGATGGTGCGGCGGATTGAAGACCGCATCATCCGCCAGCGCCGCAGCGGCGACAACCACCCGTTTGCCGTGCTCTTCATTGACCTCAACGGGTTCAAGCTGATCAACGACCGGTTCGGGCACGACGTGGGCGACCGCGTGCTGGCGGAAGTCTCCCACCGGCTGACCACCAATTTGCGCGGAGGCGATCTGGCCGCGCGCTATGGCGGCGATGAGTTTGTGGTGCTGCTTGAGAACGTGGCCAACCACGGCGAGGCCATCAGCGCGCGGGAAAAGCTGGAGCGGGCCTTGGGCCTGCCGTTGCAGTCTCTGGCAGCGCTGGGAGAGCAGGCCAGCGCACTGAACGCGGGCGCGTCGATCGGCATTGCGCTGTGCCCGACCGAGGGCCACGACATGCAGACGCTGCTCAAGCGGGCCGACCAGGACATGTACGAGCGCAAGCAGGCGCGCAGTGCGGACGCAAGAAGCTCACAAATCTAGCCGTCGGATTGCGCAGCCGAGACGACTGCCCGCTACAGCCCGCTTCAGCCCGCTAGAGCCCGCTAGAGCCCCGTAAAGCTGCGCAGCCCGGCCAGCGGTGGGTAGTTGCCAGCGCGCTTCTCCTTCATCGCCGCCACCGCCTCGCCCACATGCGCGTTACTCCAGATCGCGCCCTGCACCCAGCCGATCTGCTGCAGCGCATCGTCCACCGAATGGTCACGCGCGTAGTGCACCACCTGCTTGGTGCCCCAGATCGCCACCGGCGGCTTGGACGCAATCTCTGCCGCGCACTGCAAGGCTGCCGCAAGCATGGCATCCTGCGTGTCGAACACCTCGTTGACCAGGCCGTAGCCCAACGCGCGGGCGGCGCCGAGCCGCCGGCCGGTGTAGGCTAGTTCCTTGACGACGCCCAGCGGAATCAGCTTGGGCAGGCGCTGCAACGTGCCCACATCTGCCACCAGGCCAATGTTGATTTCCTGAATGCAGAAGAAGGCGTCTGCCGTGGCGTAGCGGATGCAGCAGGCGGTCACCATGTCCACCGCGCCGCCAATGCAACCGCCCTGGATGGCGGCAATCACCGGTATGCGCAGCGTCTCGATCTTGGTGAACGTGCTCTGGATGTCTTGCAGCTTGTCAAAAATGGCGGCCCGGCCTTCGGGCGTCTGGTCGTCCATCAGGCCATCGCCATCAGACGCGTCGTTTGCAGCTCCCGCGCTGAAGGTCTCCAGCGCCATGCCGGCGCTAAAGTGCTTGCCGGTGCTGGATATCACCAGCACGCGGGCCTCTTTGCCCCGGTGCAACTGCGTCAGCACGCCGTCCAGCTCACG
>JANMVO010000156.1:0-1752 GCA_031392805.1 Rhodoferax sp.
CCACATCAGCCTGGTGGGCAGCGTGGCAGGGTATCGCGGCCTGCCCAGGAGCCTGGCTTATGGCCCCACCAAGGCGGCGCTGATCAACCTGGCCGAGACCCTGTACCTGGACCTCCACGGCAAAGGCATCGGCGTGTCGCTCATCAACCCCGGCTTTGTGAAAACGCCGCTGACTGCGCAGAATAATTTCAAGATGCCGGCGCTGATTTCACCCGAGGAAGCTGCAACGGCGATTCTGAAGGGCTGGGCGAATGGCGAGTTCGAAATTCATTTCCCCAAACGCTTTACCCTGTGGATGAAGGCCATGCAGGCCCTGCCGTATGGCCTGTTTTTTAGCGCCATCCGGCGGTTTGTGACGGTGTAAAAGCGAGGGCGCTGTCGGCGGCAGGCACTGCTCGGGGCAGACTGGCTTTGGCACCGGGCACGGCCTGCGCGCCAGACCCGGCTCAGATCCGTTCAGCGCAGCTCAGGTCGGCTGCGTGTCCATGAAGCTGGGGCGCAGCATCAGCTTGTCCTGCAGCTTGGCCAGGTTGGTGTATTCCGGGCGCCACTCATTCTGCGGGAAGCGAAACTCAAGGTAGCCCAGGGCGCAGCCCACAGCAATATCGGCCAGGCTCAAGTGAATGCCAGCGCAAAAAGGCTTGTCGCCCAGGCCTTTGCTCATGGCCTTCACGCTCGCACTGATCTTGCCCAGTTGACGGTCGATCCAAGCCTGGCTGCGCTGTGCACTGGTGCGGCCGTCCCAAGTGGCCTCCATCCGGGCGGTTAGCGCAGCGTCAAGCAGACCGTCAGCCAGCGCCTCCCAGGTTTTGACTTCAGCCCGCTCACGCCCCAGGTTGGGAATCAGCTTGCCCACGGGTGACAGGGTGTCGAGGTATTCCACAATCACGCGCGAATCAAACAGCGCCTCAGCCCCTTCCATGACCAGGCACGGCACTTTGCCCAGCGGATTGGACTCGCCAATAGTCGTGTCTGCCGCCCAGACGTTTTCGCTCACAAAGTGGTAGTCAAGCTTTTTTTCAGCCATAACGACGCGCACTTTGCGGACGTAGGGACTGGTGATGGATCCGATTAATTTCATGGGTAATGCAATTTTACAGTGAGGCCTATTCTAGCGACAGGGCCTTCCCCCGGCGTCTTGCACCAGCGTCACCACGCAACACCCGGTGCTTTCCTGTGGCGCGCAACCTACAATCCAGGCATGAGTTTTTCAACAATTTCGGCGCTGTCGCCACTGGACGGTCGCTATGCCGGCAAACTTGGCCTGCTGCGCCCTTTGATGAGTGAACAGGGCTACATGCATCGCCGCGTTCAGGTTGAGGTGGCCTGGTTCGTGGCCCTGAGTGACGCCGGGTTTGCGGAATTCAAAGCGCTCACGCCGGGCGCGCGCACTTACCTGGCAGGCCTGGTGGAGAACTTTTCCGAGACCGATGGCCTGGCCATCAAGGAGATCGAGAAAACCACCAACCACGACGTCAAGGCAGTGGAGTACTGGCTCAAATCAAAATTTGAGTCGCACCCCGAGCTGCTCAAGGCGGGCGAGTTTGTGCACTTCGCCTGCACCAGCGAAGACATCAACAACACCAGCCACGCACTGCAACTGAAAAGTGCACGGGATAGGGTGCTGTTGCCGGGTCTCGACGCGGTGATTGCAAAACTGCGTTCCATGGCCCACGCCTTTGCCGGGGTGCCAATGCTCAGCCGCACGCACGGACAGACCGCCAGCCCCACCACGGTCGGCAAGGAAGTGGC
>JANMVO010000029.1:0-1779 GCA_031392805.1 Rhodoferax sp.
TTGCTCAATCACTTGTCTCGAAGCGTCCGAGCTCACCACAATCGAGCCGCGCAGCTTGCCGTTGATTTGCAGCATGAGTTCTATTTCGTCCTGCAGCAACGCAGCGGCGTCGACTGTGGGCCAGGGCGCATCCAGCAAATCACCATGCTGCGCGGCGTACCCCAGCTCGAACCACAAGGTGTGGGAAATATGCGGTGCGACCGGGTACAAGCAGCGCAACAGAATGCCAAAACCTTCTTGCACTGCCGCCAGGTTGTCAGTGACACCCGCACGCGCCACTGAATCGCCCTGCGGCCCCACAGCCCACGGTGCTTTGAAGTCTTCCAGCGCGTTGAGAAGCTTCATGGCACCTGACACCACGGTGTTGTACTGCATGCGCTGGTAATCGTAGTCCACCTGTTTGAGCAGGGTGTGGATTTCCAGCCTCAGCGCCTTGATTTCCTTGCTAAATTGACCGCTAGCCCGCGTACTATATACATTGTTAGCTACTAAATTTATAGTAAAAAGTTTCAAACCGAAATTCCAGACCCGTCTCAGGAACCGGTACGAGCCTTCCACCGCCGCATCATTCCACTCCAGCGTGGCCTCGGGCGGCGCGGTGAACATGGTGTACAGGCGGGCTGTGTCTGCGCCATATTTTTCGATCAGGTCCTGCGGGTCGACGCCGTTGTTCTTGCTCTTGCTCATGGTGCCCACACCTTCATAAGTGATGGAGGTACCGGCCGGCAGACTGCCCTTGGCCTGTTTCAGTCTGGCAGCGGTCACTTTGCCCGATCCGTCGTGGATGTCTTCGACCTCATGCGGCCAAAAGTAGTCGACGCCGCCCCTGCCATCCTGGCCGCCTTTGCGCGAGTAAATATGGTTGAGCACCATGCCTTGGGTCAGCAACCTGGTGAAAGGCTCGTCAACCGCGACCAGGCCGGCAGCTTTTGCTTCGCCGGGGCGCTTCACCCGAATATCGCGCATCACCTTGGTCCAGAAGCGCGCGTACAACAAGTGCAGGATCGCGTGCTCAATGCCACCGATGTACTGGTCCATCGGCATCCAGTAGTTGGCACCCTCGGCGACCATCTTCTGATCGTTTTTCGGGTCGCAGTACCGCATGAAGTACCACGAGCTGTCTACAAAGGTGTCCATGGTGTCGGTCTCCCGGCGCGCCGGCACGCCGCAGAAGGGGCAGACCACGCCCGCATGGAAGCCTTCGTGATTGTGCAGCGGGTTGCCGGAACCGTCGGGCAGGCAGTCCAGCGGCAAGACGACGGGCAGGTCCTTCTCGGGCACCGGAACGGCGCCATGTTCAGGGCAATGGATGATGGGGATCGGCGTGCCCCAGTAGCGCTGGCGGCTCACGCCCCAATCGCGCAGCCGCCAGGTGGTTTTTTTCTCACCCAGGCCGCGTACCTTCAAGGCATGGGCAATGGCATCGACGGCTTCCTTGTGCGCGAGTCCGCTAAAGCTGTCCGAGTTGATGGTGACGCCGCGCTCTTTGTCGCCATACCACTCTTGCCATTGGCTGTAGTCGTACCTCAGCCCATCGATCAGCACCACTTCAATAATGGCAATGCCATATTTTTTGGCAAAAATAAAGTCACGCTCGTCGTGGGCGGGCACGCCCATGACCGCACCATCGCCGTAGCCCATCAGCACATAGTTGCCGACCCAGACTTCCACCTTGTGGCCGCTGAGCGGATGCGTCACAAACAGGCCGGTGCGCATGCCGGCTTTTTCCCGCACCGCCAGCTCGGCCTCGGTGGTGCCACCTTGCTGGCACGCTTCAAT
>JANMVO010000070.1:0-4056 GCA_031392805.1 Rhodoferax sp.
GTGCCGGTGGCACCTTTTGCCGTGATCAACATGATTGCAGGAACGTCCCACATTCGGTTGCGAGACTTACTGCTCGGCACCCTGCTAGGCATGGCTCCAGGCACCATTGCCATTGCGCTGTTTATTGAAACGATACTTGAAGCCATGCGCAATCCCAGCCCGGGCAGCGGCATCGCAGTCGTGTTGACCTTGCTACTCATCGCGGCAGGGATTTTGGCTGCCAAAGCTTGGTTGCGGCGAAACGATGCACGTGACTGAAAACACTTCTGGTTGCAGAGTCAACGTGCCCCGATGCGAGAAGGGCCCGCAACATAAGCGCTGCAGGCCCTTCGTCAAGAAAACAAAAACCGGCCCTAGAACGGGATATCGTCATCCATGTCATCAAAGCCACTGGCCGGGCGCGGTGGTGGCGCCTGGCGGGGCGCCGGGGCCGCAGCCGCAGCACGGGGTGCGGCAGCAGCTGGCGCCATGCGGCGTGGCGCGGGCGCGCCACCGCCCTCGTCACCCTCGCCGGGGCCACCCATGCCTTCACGCCCACCCAACAACTGCAACTCGGTGGCAATGATGTCGACTGTGTTTTTCTCAACACCGGCCTGATCGGTGTATTTGCCGTATTTGATGCGACCTTCCACATAAATGGGGCGGCCCTTGCGGACGTACTCGCCAGCGATTTCGGCCAGACGGTCGTAAAAGGTGACGCGGTGCCATTCGGTGGATTCGATGCTTTCGCCGGTGTTCTTGTCCTTGCGCCGGGAGCTGGTGGCAATGCTCACATTGGCCACGGCCTGGCCGGAAGGCAGGTAACGGATTTCGGGGTCGCGGCCACAGTTGCCGAGCAGAATGACTTTGTTCACAGATGCCATGGGTTTCTCCTGAAGTTGAATTGATTATCCTGCGTTTGGCGCGCCAGGACTGACGGTGTTGTCCCGAAATTGGCTGAGATGTTGGCCGCGGGACAGGCAAAGCCAACTTTAACTATCATTGAGAGTTTCCCCGACCCGAGCCCACGCCATTTTGAACTCTTCCACCGACGGCAGTTACCTCAAACCCGAAGAGGACGGCAAGACCCTTGCGCCAGACCAAGATGGCAAGGCCCTTGCGAATGATCGAGATGGCAAGGCCCTCGATCACGGACAAGACGGCAAGTACCTCGCGCACGAACGAGATGGCAAGTACCTTGCCATGGCCCTGCAACAGCAAAACATCAGCATTCGCGGGGCGCGCACCCACAACCTCAAGAATATCGACCTTGACATTCCGCGCAACCGGCTAGTGGTGATCACGGGCTTGAGTGGCTCGGGCAAATCGTCACTCGCCTTCGACACGCTTTATGCCGAAGGGCAGCGGCGTTATGTGGAGAGCCTGTCGACTTACGCGCGGCAGTTTTTGCAGTTGATGGACAAGCCCGATGTGGACGTGATCGAGGGCCTGAGCCCTGCCATCTCCATCGAGCAAAAAGCCACCAGCCACAACCCGCGCTCCACCGTGGGCACCGTCACCGAGATCCACGACTACCTGCGCCTGCTGTTTGCGCGCGCCGGTACGCCGCATTGCCCGGACCATGATTTGCCGCTGCAGGCCCAGACGGTGAGCCAGATGGTCGATGCCGTGCTGGCCCTGCCAGAGGACACGCGCCTGATGATTCTGGCGCCACTGGCGCGCGAGAGAAAAGGCGAGTTTCTGGAGGTGTTTGCCGACATGCAGGCGCAGGGTTATGTGCGTTTTCGGGTCGATGGCGCGGCCTTTGAGTTTGACAACCTGCCCAAGCTCAAGAAGACCGAGAAGCACGACATTGACGTGGTGGTGGACCGCATCAAGGTGCGCAATGCGCCAGTGTCGGCGGAGCCACTGCACCCGATTGATGAGGGGCGCGTTGGCGAGTCACCGTTGACCGGCGCAGCCCGCAGCGACTATTCCAACACCAGGCAGCGCCTGGCTGAGAGTTTTGAGGCCGCATTGCGCCTGGCCGATGGCCGCGCCATCGCGCTGGAGATGAATGTCAATACTGATAGCAAACTATCCAGTACAGACGCTGGCCATAGCCAAAAAGAGCACTTATTTAACGCAAAATTCGCCTGCCC
Source organism: Rhodoferax sp. (assembly GCA_031392805.1). Classification (GTDB taxonomy): domain Bacteria; phylum Pseudomonadota; class Gammaproteobacteria; order Burkholderiales; family Burkholderiaceae_C; genus JANYCG01. The sequence goes on from JANMVO010000070.1 coordinate 2,082, forward strand.
TGTGTGCAGCTACTCGATCTCGGAGCTGGAACCCCGCCTGTTCTCGTTCAACTCGCCGGTAGGGGCCTGCCCGGCCTGCGACGGCTTGGGGCACCAGGAGTTTTTCGATCCGGCGCGGGTGGTGGCCTTCCCAACTTTAAGCCTAGCCAGCGGCGCCATCAAGGGTTGGGACCGGCGCAATGGCTACTATTTTTCCATGCTGGAGAGCCTGGCCAAACACTACAAGTTTGACGTCGACCTGGCGTTTGAAGCCTTGCCCGCCCACGTGCAACAGGCCGTACTGCACGGCTCGGGCGAGGAAGAAATCAAGTTCAGCTATGTGATGGATTCGGGAAATGTTGAGGGCAAAAAACTTGGCAAAAAACACCCGTTTGAAGGCATTGTGCCCAACATGCAGCGGCGCTACCGCGAGACCGATTCGGCCCTTGTGCGGGAAGACCTGGCGCGCTACCGCAGCACCCAGGCCTGCAGCGAGTGCGCCGGCTCGCGCCTTCGCCGTGAAGCGCGTCATGTGAAGCTGGTGAGCAATAACCGCCCGGAACTGGGCGGGGAGCCGCAGGCCAAGGCAATTTTTGAAGTCAGCCACGCCACCCTGCGCGAATGTTTTGCCTACTTCAGCACGCTGACCCTCCCCGGTGCCAAAGGCGACATTGCCGCCAAAGTGGTGCGTGAAATCAGCCTGCGTTTGAAGTTTCTGAACGATGTGGGCCTGAGCTACCTGAGCCTGGACCGCAGTGCCGAAACGTTAAGCGGCGGCGAGTCGCAGCGCATCCGCCTGGCGTCGCAGATTGGCTCCGGCCTGACGGGCGTGATGTACGTGCTGGACGAGCCCAGCATCGGCCTGCACCAGCGCGACAACGACCGCCTGATCTCCACCCTGAAACACCTGCGCGACATTGGCAACAGCGTGATTGTGGTGGAGCATGATGAAGACATGATCCGCGCCGCCGACCATGTGATCGACATGGGACCAGGTGCGGGCGTGCATGGCGGGCGCGTGATGGCGCAGGGCACGTTCGACCAAGTCAAGGCGAATCCTGATTCACTGACTGGCAAGTACCTGGCGCAGGTGTTGAAAATCGCCGTGCCGACGCGCCGTACGCCGTGGCTGCCTGCGGTCAAGTCGAAAGAGTCACCGGACAAATACAAGTCATCGCGTTTTCCGCAAAGCCCGGCTGCCGAACGCCGCGCCGCGCGCGAAGCCATGCACCAGGCCACCCTCGGTGACATGCAGGCGCTGCGTGTCATCGGCGCGACCGGGCATAACCTCAAAAACGTGAGCATTGAGGTCCCCGTGGGCCTGCTGACCTGCGTGACCGGCGTCTCAGGCTCGGGCAAGTCCACGCTCGTCAACGACACGCTGTACGCCGCCGTGGCGCGCACGCTGTACCGCGCGCACGAAGAACCTGCCGCGCATGAATCCATCGAAGGCATCGAGCACTTCGACAAGGTCATCAACGTGGACCAGTCCCCCATTGGCCGCACGCCGCGCTCCAACCCGGCCACTTACACGGGCCTGTTCACGCCGATCCGCGAGCTGATGGCCGAGGTGCCCACAGCGCGTGAGCGTGGCTACGGGCCGGGCCGCTTCAGCTTCAACGTGGCGGGGGGGCGCTGCGAAGCCTGCCAGGGCGATGGCATGGTCAAGGTCGAGATGCACTTTTTGCCCGACGTGTATGTGCCGTGCGACGTGTGCAAAGGCATGCGCTACAACCGCGAAACGCTGGAGGTGCAGTACAAGGGCAAGAACATCGCGCAGATTCTGGACCTCACGGTGGAAGCGGCCTACGCTTTTTTAAGCGCCGTGCCGACCCTGGCGCGCAAGCTGCACACCCTGCTGGACGTGGGCCTGTCGTATATCCGTTTGGGCCAGGCTGCCACCACCTTGTCGGGCGGCGAGGCCCAGCGCGTCAAACTGGCGTTGGAGCTGTCCAAGCGCGACACCGGCCGCACGCTCTACATCCTGGACGAGCCC
>JANMVO010000169.1:0-17318 GCA_031392805.1 Rhodoferax sp.
ATCAATGCGTGTGTTTCTGCAAGTCATCGACGAAGGTGGCTTTGCGGCGGCTGCACGGGCGATGGACATGTCGCCCGCGTCGGTGACACGCCTGGTGACTGACTTGGAGCAGCATCTGGGTGCGCGGCTGATTCAGCGCACCACGCGCAAGATATCGCTGACCGAGGCCGGGCAGTCCTATTTACTGAGAACCCGGCAAATCCTCAACGATGTGGTCGAGGCCGAGGCCTCCACGCGCCAGCAAACGGATGAGCTGGCAGGGTTGCTGCGCATCCACACGCAGCCGGTGATGGCGGTGCACATATTGGCACCATTGGTGGCCGAGTTCAGGCGCCGTTATCCCAAGGTGGTGCTGGACATCACGGTGGATTCGCCGTTGGTTCCCCCGATTGAAGATTTCGATTTGACGATTCTTGGCGCCGGCGGACTCTATGACGCCAACGTCGTGGCGCGCCCGGTGATTGTCTCCGAGGGCCTGCTGTGCGCCTCGCCGCAGTATTTGCGAAGTGCCGGAACGCCGCAGCAGCCTGAGGATTTGCAGAACCATGCGCTGCTGCGGCTCAGCCATGCGGGCGTTCGGCAGCGGGAGTGGTTGCTGATCAACCCCAAGGAGGGTGACCGCGAAGTGGCGGTCGAACTCAAGCCGGTGCTCACGGCCAATCACAGCGACACCCTGCTGCGCGCAACGCTGGATGGCACCGGCATCAGCGCACAGCCGCTTGACCTGGTGGCGAATTACCTGCGAGACGGGCAACTGCGGCGTCTGCTGGCGCCCTGGATCACTGGGCGTTTCACCTTGTACGCGGCCCTGCCCAGCCGCAAATACGTTCCCGCCCGAGCCAGAGCCTTCATGGAGTTCCTGATCGAGCAGACTCGCCTGAAGGCGGCTGAGGCTGAAAGAACCTGGCCTTCCAGGCCGGAACAAAGCGGGGATGGCTCAGCTTAGGGATGTGGAAATTGCCAAAACGCGTTCTGGTTGTCATCGCGAGGCTGTAGGCCGTGTTGCCGCGTCGCAGTGTTCCTGGCAATCACCGGCATGTTTGCAATTTCCCGTGCTCCTGGGCGCTGATCGTGCGCCTGTCATGCCGTGCTAGCCGAGTCGAGGCCGCGCCGCTGCAAAGTGGTTTTGCCGCCAGGCCTCAAACACCGTCACCGCCACGGCGTTGGACAAATTCAGGCTGCGCTGGCCGCTAAGCATGGGTAATTTCAGGCATTGACCTGGCGCGAATGACGCGCGCACAGCGTCTCTGAGCCCTTTGGTTTCTGAGCCAAACACCAGCCAGTCGCCAGCGGTAAATTGCACCTCGAACACCCCGCGTGAGGCCTGCGTCGTCAGGGCAAACATCCGGGTGGGCGCCGGTTGCTCGGTGTCCAGAAAAGCTTGCCAGTCGGCATGGCGCAAGACCTGCGCGTATTCGTGGTAATCCAGCCCGGCGCGGCGCAATTGCCGGTCTTCCATCGAAAACCCCAAGGGTTCGATCAAATGCAAAGTGCAACCCGTGTTGGCTGCCAGGCGAATGACGTTGCCCGTGTTGGGCGGGATTTCAGGTTCGACCAGGACAATGTTGAACATGGTGAATTATTCAGTTCGCGCAATCACCATGCCGGTGATGTGCGCCGCGCCTGCGCCGCGCAGCGTGGCGGCCGCTGCGTACAGCGAGGCCCCGCTGGTCATGACGTCGTCCACCAGCACAATGCGTTTGTCCTTCACGCGCGCTGCCAGAAGGGGGTCCACAGCAAATGCATCCTTGACGCTGACCAGACGCTCCCTGCGGTCCAATGCGCTTTGCGCTGGCGTGTCCTTGATGCGCAGCAATACCTGGCTGTCGGCCTTGTCGGGGGAGAGTACTCTGGCCAAAACCAGCGCCTGGTTGAAGCCGCGGGCCTGCAGGCGTTGCCTGGACAACGGTAGGGGCACCACCAGGTTGGCACTGTCGAGCGCCGGCTCGACCCAGGGCGTGCTGCGCAGCAGCGTGGCAAAAGTCGCAGCCCACCCAGGATTGCTGTGGAATTTATAACCCGTGATCAAGCCCGACCAGGGATAGGTGTAGGCAACGGCGGCCACACAGGCATCCAGTGGGGGTGGTTGCCTGATGCATGCGCCGCAGCGTATGACGCCGCCCGGCACGGGCATGGCGCAGGTCTGGCAGCGTGGGCCTGGCTGGGCAAAGCGCACCACGCAGGCCTCGCACACCGGCTGGGCGGGCCAGGCGTGGCACACAGCACACTGGCTGGGGATGGCGGTAGATACCCTTTTTAGCAAACTGCGGAACATGGAGTCAATATACTCGTCGCGCGGGCACTGACTGCATTCAGCGACGCATTCAAACCCCCATCACCGCCATGCCCACCGAGCGACCCCCCACCATCGATGCCGCCGCCGCCGCGCGCTGGCAGCAAACCTTGATTGCGCCGTCGCCCTGGCTGCATGAAGAAGTGGCAAACCGCATGGCGGAGCGCCTGGCCTGGATCATGCTGCAACCCACTGCCTGGGCACATTGGGAGCCCGTGCGCGGAGGCTTGCATGCCCATACGCTGGTTTCGAAACGGTACCCAAATTCTGCATGTTTTGTGGTCCAAGCCCAAGTTAATCATGCGAAGTTCGCTATTGATGCAATAGCATTACCGTGGTGGAACCCGACCCGGTGGACCGGGCCCGAAACACGGTTTGGGGCCCTCCCTGACGGCGCTGTGCAAATGCTGTGGGCCAACATGGCGCTGCACATGGCAGCCGATCCGCAGGCCATGATTGCGGACTGGCACCGGGCTTTGGCGGTGGACGGATTCTTGATGTTTTCCTGCCTGGGGCCGGACACCCTGTGTGAGTTACGCGACCTGTACCAGCGCCTGGGCTGGCCGCCGCCGTCGCATGAGTTCACCGACATGCATGACTGGGGCGACATGCTGGTGAGCGCAGGTTTTGCCGAACCGGTGATGGATATGGAACGCATCACGCTGAGTTTTGCAACCCCTGAGCGTCTGCTAAGCGAACTGCGCCGGCTTGGGCGCAATCTGCATCCGGCGCGATTTGCCGGGTTGCGCGGGCGCCAATGGCAGCGGCAATTGCACCAGCACTTGGCGCTGCATCTGGCCAGTGGCGGGGAAGGCGACCAGCTCACCCTGACTTTTGAGATTATTTACGGTCACGCGCTCAAGCCTGCGCCCCGACTGCGAGCCCGCCCCGAGGCGACGCTGTCGCTGCAAGAAATGCGACTGGCTTTGAGGCAGGGCAAAAGCGCCAGGCAGACCGGCTGACGGCAAGGCGGCCCTGCCAGCGCAGGCAAAGTGTGTGGGCTACAATCCGTGCGAATCGAAATTAAGGGTATTTCCCCTTTATTCCAGTCGCGTCAACTGACTTTGACGTGAGTTCGCCCAGGCAAAACGCGTGTCAAATTTGGTTTTTCGCTTCGCTACCGTGCAAGGTCAAAACATCCAATGGTTCCTGCGGCGTAACTGTTCGGTGACGCCTGTACAACTGGGACTGTTGTACGTTTCCCTGTGCGTTGTTTCGCTGGGGATTGGTACCGCCTTCTGGTTTCAGGGCGCCACGCTGGTACTGCCGTTTGCATGGGTTGAGTTGTTCGCAGTGGGCGCGGCTTTTCTGGTTTATGCCCGACACGCCAGCGACGGCGAGCGGATTTGCCTCACTGGCCCGCAACTGGTGGTGGAGCTTGAAAATGGAGGCAAGCTTGAGCGGACCGAGTTTCGACGGGAATGGGTGCGGGTTGAACCGCGTCGGGGAGACGGGTCCTTGATCAAGCTCTCGGACCAGGGGCGCTCCATCAATGTGGGGCGGTATGTCAGGCCGGAATTGCGGCCCGCCCTGGCCCAGGAAATCAGGATGGCGCTGCGGAATGCTTGAATCGCTGGAATGTGAGCTTGAGCGTGAAAGTGCGCGCGAGCGTGGAAGTTTTAGTTGTAAGGTCATGAAAAAGTAACACGATGATGAGCATTTTGAACAAACTGTCTCGCCCGCTGCAGGCGGCAACCTTATGGGGTAGCTCGGTCGCATTCACGGTCGCCCATGCCGTCGGTGATCTGGCAGGCGGGCCAGCGGTAAACCAGTTGAATTTTCATCCGCCCGTGACCAAAATTGCGGAAGAGCAGGGCTGGCTGCATTGGTACATGCTGATTATTTGCACAGTCATTTTTATCGCCGTATTCGGAGTGATGTTCTATTCCATCTGGAATCACCGCAAATCGGTCGGGCACAAAGCCGCCAATTTTCACGAGTCGGTCACGGTTGAAATCATCTGGACCATCGTTCCCTTCGTCATCGTTATATTGATGGCCCTGCCAGCCACCAAAGTAGTGGTGGCCATGAAAGACACTACCAACGCCGACCTCACCATCAAGGCCACCGGCATGCAGTGGAAATGGGGTTATGACTACATCAAAGGCGAAGGCGAAGGCATCGGATTTGTCTCGCAGCTTGACAGCACCCACCGTGAAATGTCCAACAATGGCGGCCCGAAACCAGGCCAGGTGGTGGATGACTATTTGCTAAAAGTGGACAACCCGCTGGTGGTGCCAGTCAATAAAAAAGTGCGCATCATCACCACCGCCAATGATGTGATTCATGCTTTTTTTGTGCCAGCGTTTGGTATTCAGCAAGCGGCGATACCGGGCTTTGTACGCGACACCTGGTTTCGACCTGAAAAAGTGGGCGATTTTTATGGTCAGTGCGCGCAGCTATGTGGCAAAGAGCATTCCTACATGCCCATCCACGTGAAGGTGCTGTCCAACGAAGACTACAGCAAATGGGTTGATGGTGAGAAGAAAAAAATTGCTGCCAAGGCCGACGATCCCACCAAAGTCTGGACTGCGCAAGACATCACCCAGCGCGGTGAAAAAGTCTACGCGTCCAACTGCGCAGCCTGTCACCAGGCCAACGGCAAGGGGGCTGGCCCCATCAAGCCGCTGGATGGCTCGCCCACGGTGCTGGACGCCGACAAGGGCAAACAGATCATGGTGTTGCTCAATGGCCAGAACAATGGGGCCATGCCCTCGTGGAAGCAGTTGAGCGACACGGACATTGCAGCCGTCATCACGTTTACCAAGAACAACTGGTCCAACAAGACCGGCCAACTGGTGCAACCTGCTGAAGTGACAGCCGCGCGCAAGCCGTGAGTGTTCATACGGCTAGAAATCGTCCCTCATCGAATCGACCGAAATAGTCAAGAAAATTTAGAGAATTTAGAAGGAACCCAGCATGAGCGCCGTTTTAGACCCGCACAGCAATCCCCATGGCGATCACGCCCATGATGACCATCACGACCACGGTGCCCCTGCGGGCTGGCGCCGTTGGGTCTACGCGACCAACCACAAAGACATTGGCACGCTGTATTTGCTGTTTGCCTTCACCATGCTGATGATTGGGGGCGTCATGGCCCTTCTCATACGGGCAGAATTGTTTCAGCCCGGATTGCAGTTTGTGAACCCTGAGCTGTTCAACCAGTTGACCACCATGCACGGTCTGATCATGGTGTTTGGGGCCATCATGCCGGCCTTTGTCGGCTTTGCCAACTGGATGGTTCCGCTGCAGATTGGTGCCGCCGACATGGCGTTTGCGCGCATGAACAACTTCAGTTTCTGGCTGATGATTCCGGCCGCCCTGATGCTGGTGAGTTCGTTCTTTCTGCCCGGTGGCGCCCCCGCTGCGGGCTGGACGCTGTATGCGCCACTGACGCTGCAGATGGGCCCGTCGATGGACTCCAGCATTTTTGCGCTGCATATATTGGGCGCGTCCAGCATCATGGGCTCGATCAACATCATCGTGACCATTCTGAACATGCGCGCGCCCGGCATGACCTTGATGAAAATGCCGATGTTCGCCTGGACCTGGCTGATCACCGCTTACCTGCTGATTGCCGTCATGCCGGTGCTGGCCGGCGCCATCACCATGACCTTGACGGACCGCCACTTTGGCACCAGCTTCTTCAACCCGGCCGGCGGCGGGGACCCGGTGATGTACCAGCACATCTTCTGGTTCTTCGGCCACCCCGAGGTCTACATCATGATTTTGCCCGCCTTCGGCATCATCAGCCAGGTGGTCCCGGCATTTGCCCGCAAACGCCTGTTTGGCTACGCGTCAATGGTGTACGCCACGTCATCCATAGCGATTTTGAGCTTCATCGTGTGGGCGCATCACATGTTCACGTCCGGCATGCCGGTCACGGGCCAGCTATTTTTCATGTACGCCACGATGCTGATTGCCGTGCCAACCGCCGTCAAAATCTTCAACTGGATTGCCACCATGTGGCAGGGCTCCATGTCGTTTGAGACCCCCATGCTGTTTGCGGTGGGCTTCATCTTCGTTTTTACCATGGGTGGATTCACCGGCCTGATTCTGGCGATGGCACCGATTGACATACCGCTGCATGACACCTACTACGTGGTGGCGCATTTCCACTATGTGCTGGTAGCCGGGTCGCTCTATGCCATGTTTGCAGGCTACTACTACTGGTCGCCGAAGTGGACTGGCGTGATGTACAACGAAACACGCGGCAAGATTCACTTCTGGTGGTCGCTGATTGGTTTCAACGTCACATTTTTTCCAATGCATTTTCTGGGCTTGGCCGGTATGCCAAGGCGATATGCAGACTACCCCATGCAGTTCGCTGATTTCAACGCTCTGGCGTCCGTGGGCGCGTTTGCCTTCGGTCTGGCTCAGGTTTATTTCTTCTTCTTCATCGTCTTGCCGACAATGATGGGCAAGGGCGAGAAAGCATCGCAGAAGCCGTGGGAAGCGGCTGAAGGTCTGGAGTGGGAAGTGCCGTCACCTGCGCCGTTTCACACGTTTGAGACACCTCCCAAACTCAATGCGGCGGCTAACCGCGTGATTGCCTGAAGCGCCGCACCGAACGTGATTTGGAGAGTGACCTGGAAAGTAATACCGTGACCACCGAACAAAGAACTGACACGGAAACCGGCCTCAGGAAGTCGAACGTCAAGTTGGGCCTGATTCTGGCTTCGATTGCACTGGTCTTCTTTGTCGGGTTTGTTGTCAAGATGTTCTTGGTGGGCCGATAGCAATGAATTTTCGGCTTGAAAACATCAAGATGCTGGGCAAGCTGGTCATTGTGACCGCAGGCATGTTTGGTTTTGGTTATGCAATGGTGCCCCTGTACAAAGCCATTTGCAAGATCACTGGCATCAATATTTTGGCGCTGGGTGAAAGAGACCTGCCCGGCAACGCAAGAAAACTGTCTGCGGTGGCATCGAATACTCAGGTGGACTTGAGCCGTACCATCACGGTTGAGTTTGATGCAAATTCACGCGGCCCTTGGGAGTTCAAGCCGCAAAAGCGCTCTTTGCAGGTGCATCCTGGCGAACTGACGACAGTCATGTACGAGTTCCAGAACACCCAAAACCGACGTATGTCTGCGCAGGCTATTCCGAGCTATGCACCGCACCAGGCGTCAGCGCATTTCAACAAACTGGAATGCTTTTGTTTCAACCAGTACACGCTGGAGCCCGGTGAAAAGAAGCAGTGGCCGGTGGTGTTCGTGATTGACGGAAATTTGTCGAAAGACGTGAAGACAATCACTTTGTCTTACACTTTTTTTGAAGTGGGCAGTTCAACGCCGGCGGTACCAAGCGCTGATGCAGGGCATCATGCTAAAGCTGGCGTGGGCGTATGAGCGGTATTATTGAGCCAACAAACGCTACGCCAGCAGCGCCAGCCGTGTCATTTTGGCGTAGCGTCAAAATGGTGGCCTGGTCATTTCTGGGCATCCGCAAGAACAGTGAATACCAGCAGGATCTGGCCAGTGTGAATCCGCTGCACATCATCCTGGTGGCAATCCTCGGCGTATTGATTTTTGTGGTGGGTCTGGTCGTGTTGGTGAACTGGGTGGTGACCAGGTAGGCAAGCGGGTTTGCATGGTCATTCAAAAAAAATTGACGACATTGAAAATAGAGATTTGTAAGGAATGAAGCTGAAATGAGTTCAACAACTAGTTCAACGGTAGTCGGCGCTGCGCCCTATTACTTTGTGCCCAGCCCTTCGCGCCACCCGGCCATGGGCTCAGTGGGCCTGTTTTTCATATTTTTTGGTGCGGCACAGTGGATCAATGGCGCTGAGTGGGGCAAGTGGTCTCTGATGTTTGGCTTGCTGTGGTTGTTTGCCGTGCTCTTCCAGTGGTTCAGCCAGTCCATCTCGGAGAGTGAAGGTGGCCAATATGGTCATAAAGTCGACCTGTCGTATCGCTGGAGCATGAGCTGGTTCATCTTCTCTGAAGTAATGTTTTTTGGCGCGTTTTTTACTGCGCTGTGGTGGGCGCGGGCCCATTCCGTGCCGGTGCTGGGCAGTCTTGACAACGCCTTGTTGTGGCCAGATTTCAAGGCCGTATGGCCCAGCCTGGCGGCAGGAGCCACTGCATCGCCGGCCGGCATAGTGGAGCCTTTCACCACCATGACGCCGTTCTGGTTGCCCACCATCAACACCGCGCTGCTGCTGTCGTCGGGTGTCACCTTAACCATTGCCCACCACGCCTTGCAACATGGCAAACGTGGCAAAACCATTGGTTTTATGTGGCTGACGGTTTTGCTGGGTATCACCTTCCTGTCAGTCCAGGGTTACGAGTATTACCATGCTTACCATGAGTTGAACCTGAAACTCTCGTCTGGCGTTTATGGCTCCACGTTTTTCATGCTGACGGGTTTTCACGGATTTCACGTGTTCGTCGGCATGCTGATGTTGCTGTTCATTACCCTGCGTTTGCAAAAGGGCCATTTCACCGCTGAGCGGCACTTTGGCTTTGAGGGCGCTGCCTGGTACTGGCACTTTGTGGACGTGGTATGGCTTGGGCTGTATCTGCTGGTCTATTGGCTATAAGCTTCGGGTGACGTGAAAAAGGCACCGCTTGCGGTGCTTTTTTGATGAATCATGGGCATCTGAGATGGGGTCATGCCCCCGCAGGTATCCCGGTCGGCTGGATGTATCCCAACTTCCACGCAATCAGTACGCAGACGAACAGAATGATCGAGAACCCCACGCGCAAAGCCAAAGCGCGAAACATGTTGGTGGATTTGCGCTGGTCGCCCGCATCCCCCTGCGAACCCCCTTGCTTCCCGCCGCGCATCATGAAAAACAGGGCACTCGCCAAGCTGCCAATGATCAGGACAAATGCAAAAATGACAAAGTATTTCATGGTTGAGATTATCCCGTGACTGTGAGGTTCAGGTTCTGGCTGATCACGGTGTCGGCTGTGCTTGGGGTTTTTGTCACGCTGTCACTGGGGCGCTGGCAGTTGTCGCGGGCTGCGCAAAAGGAAAATCAGCAATCGGCTATTGACATTCAGTCCCGACGCGAGCGTCTGGACAACCGCGCCCTGGTGGCGTTGCCTGATGCGACCGTGGCGATTCACAGAGCCGTTAAATTGCGCGGAACCTGGATAGCAGACAAGACGGTCTTCCTGGACAACCGCCAGATGAATGCCAAACCCGGACTTTACGTCCTCAGCCCGTTCTTGCTGGAAGGCACCGCGCTGGCCGTGCTGGTTCAGCGAGGCTGGGTGGCGCGCAATTTTATTGACCGCGCCAGTGTGCCCAACATCACCGCGCCAGCTGGCGTGGTCGAGATTGAAGGGCGCATTGCCCCGCCGCCTTCCAAACTATACGAGCTTGGAGGGACTGAGAGCGGGCTGATCCGGCAAAATCTCGATCTGCTGCGGTTCAAAATCGAGACTGGCCTGCCGTTGTTGGAGGTGTCGGTATTGCAGACTGGCTTTGCCAGTGAGGGGCTTCACCGTGACTGGCCGGTTGTCGGTGCGGGCGCCGAGAAGAACTATGGTTACGCCTTCCAATGGTTCGCAATGGGCGCGCTGATTGCAATTCTTTATGTCTGGTTTCAAATTGGCAAACGATTCATCGCCTCGCGGCGCGCTTGACGGGCTGGCCTTGGGCGATCAGCCCCTGGGTCTGACCGTGCATTCCATGCCCAGCCCGCAGCAGACGTTGGGCGTTGATGGCCAGCGCACCACGCGTGGGCGCTGGAAGATGCTGCTGGTGCTGCTGGTGTGCGCAGCCCCGGTGGTTGCGTCGTATCTGACGTTTTACGTGATTCGGCCGGAAGGCCGCCGCAATTTTGGCGAACTGATTGAGCCGCAGCGCCAATTGCCAGACCTTCCCGGCATCGATCTCGCGGGTAAACCGTTCAAACTGCGCGCCCTCACTGGCCAGTGGCTGCTGGTAAGCGTGGCCGGTGGTGCCTGCGATGATGCCTGCGCCCGTCATCTGTACCTGCAACGCCAACTGCGCGAAACCTTGGGTCGCGAGAAAGACCGCCTGGACTGGGTTTGGCTGGTCAGTGACGACAAGCCGGTAGAGGCCAGGCTGCGCACGGCACTGACGGGTGCCACGGTACTGCGGGTGCCCGAGGCGCGGTTGTCGGCGTGGTTGCAACCGGCACCTGGGCACCATCTATCCGAGCATCTGTACCTGGTTGACCCTATGGGTCGTTGGATGCTGCGTTTCCCGGCTGGTCTGGAAGTGCCTGAGGCGGCAAAGGCAAAGCGCGATCTGGAGCGTCTGCTGCGTGCGTCCGCTTCGTGGGATCAGCCTGGTCGATAGAGCGGACCACGCGCCATTCTCTTTGCTCATTGGTAATTGCTCATCGCTCATTGCATCCTCACTGCTTACGCCACACCTACACCATGAATCCCCAAGCACTTTACGACCTGTCATCCCTGGCGCGCCTGATGTCTGTCGGCGTGGTGCTGGCCATTGGGCCCATAGTCTGGGTGTGGTTGCGCAAGCGCAGCGGCGGCAGCACCCCACCGCTGCATGCGCTGACCCTCATCACGCTGTTCCTCACCTTTGACCTGGTGTTGTTTGGTACGTTTACCCGGTTAACTGACTCCGGCCTGGGCTGCCCGGATTGGCCGGGTTGCTACGGCAACGCCAGTCCGTTGGGCGCGCATGCTGATATTGCTGTGGCGCAGTCTGCCATGCCGAGCGGGCCAGTGACGCGTGGCAAGGCCTGGATTGAGATGATTCACCGCTATCTGGCCACTGGGGTCGGTGTGCTGATCCTGATGCTGGCAGTGGCAAGCTGGCTGGCACCCAGACGAAAATTGACGGCAGGCTCCGCAAAGGTAGCGTCATCCAGCCCCTGGCTGGCCACGGCCACTCTGGTGTGGGTCTGCCTGCAAGGGGCGTTTGGCGCGCTGACGGTCACCATGAAGCTGTTTCCCGCCATTGTCACACTGCATTTAATCGGCGGCCTGGTACTGCTGGCCTTGCTGTGCGCGCAAGTCGTGCGTCAGAGCCAGTTGCGAACCGGTGTAGAGCCAGCGCACGTCAGCCCTGCGGTACGCGGGTTGCTATGGGCTACCTTTGCCGTGCTGGTGGCGCAAATTGCTTTGGGTGGTTGGGTCAGCACCAACTATGCGGTGCTGGCCTGCAACGAGTTTCCGCGCTGTCAAAACAGTTGGTGGCCCGAGATGGATTTTGAGCAGGGTTTTCAGATCTGGCGCAGGCTGGGCTTTACCCAACACGGGGAGCACATTGGCTTTGCAGCTCTCACAGCCATCCATTACACACACCGCATGATGGCCGCCGTCGTGCTGCTGGCGGCTGGCGCACTGGCTTGGGCGTTGAACAGAGGTGACGGCATGCGCGCGCCATCGCGCTGGATTGCTGCGCTGATCGGTCTGCAACTGGCCACGGGCTTAAGCAACGTGGTGCTTGACTGGCCGCTGCTGGCGGCCCTGTTGCACACCGGCGGCGCTGGCGCACTGGTGGTCGTAATGACATGGGCCGTGTGCGCCAGCCGCGCCGTCACGGATCCGGCGGCATTGCATAGTGGGGCACGCAATGGTGCGAGACTCAATGCATGAGTGAACCGCAAAACAAAGCCAACGCAATGCCAGACGCCCTCCTTGCGCCCGGTATTTGGCACACGCCGTTGCGGCAGTTTTATGCCTTGACGAAGCCGCGCGTCATCCAGCTGATCGTGTTCTGCGCCTTGATTGGCATGGTACTGGCCGTGCCGGGCACGCCCAGCCTGGCGGACGTCAAACTCGCGCTGATTGCCTGCCTGGGCATCTGGCTGGTATCGGCAGCGGCCGCGGCTTTCAACTGCATTGTTGAAAAAGGCATTGACGCAAAGATGAAGCGCACGTCCTGGCGCCCTACCGCCCGTGGCGAACTGCAAGACTGGCAGACCCTGATGTTCTCGGGCGTGCTGTGTCTGGCAGGCTCGGCCATTCTCTATAGGTGGGTCAACCCGTTGACGATGTGGCTGACCTTTGCCACCTTTGTCGGCTACGCGGTGGTATACACCCTCATCCTCAAGCCGCTGACGCCGCAAAACATTGTGATTGGCGGCGCATCAGGCGCCATGCCGCCAGTGCTGGGCTGGGCTGCCATGACTGGTGAGGTCGGGCCACAGGCGTTGATTTTGTTCCTCATCATCTTTTTATGGACGCCGCCGCACTTCTGGGCACTGGCGCTGTACCGCGTGGAAGACTACCGCAAAGCGGGCCTTCCGATGCTGCCGGTCACGCACGGCAGCGAATTCACACGGCTGCAAATTTTGCTCTACACCCTGGTCCTGTTTGCGGCGTGCCTGCTGCCGTTTATTTACGGCATGAGTTCGTGGATTTATTTGGTCGCCGCCGTGATTTTGAGCATCGGCTTTTGCGGATATGGCTATCGGCTCTGGCGCGACTATTCGGATGCGCTGGCACGCAAAACATTCCGCTTTTCGCTGATCCATTTAAGCCTTCTGTTTGCGGCGCTGCTGGTGGATCATTATGTGCTTTGACGTGCTTGGCCCTGCTCAGAAGCGCCTCCCGACGACCATCGCCGGGTCCAGGAGAATCTCATGAATAAACGAAACGCTATAAAAATATTAGCTACTTATGCATTATTGACGGGGGCTATCGGCATTATTAATGGCTGTTCCGAGCAAAAACCGGCATTCTCGTCGATTGACGTGACCGGTGCCGACTATGCCAAAGACTTCTCGTTGACGGATCACAATGGCCAGCCTAAAAGCCTCAAGGACTTTGCTGGCAAAGTCGTGGTGCTATTTTTCGGTTACACGCAATGTCCCGACGTTTGCCCGACCTCCATGGCTGAGCTGGCCGAAATCAAGAAGCTGTTGGGTGCAGACGGCAACAAGCTGCAGGGTCTTTTCATCACCATCGACCCGGAGCGCGACAAACCCGACGTTCTAAAGGCCTACATGGGCAATTTTGATCCGAGCTTCCTCGCCCTGATTCCCACGCCGGCCCAATTGGCGGAGCTGGCCAAAGACTACAAGGTGTATTACAAAAAGGTCGATGGCAAAACCGCCACCAGCTACACCATGGACCATTCAGCCGGCAGCTACGTGTATGACCCCAAGGGCAAACTGCGCCTGTACACCCGCTACGGCAGCGGGGCCAAGCCACTGGCAGAAGACATCAAGATGCTGTTGAAACAGGCGAGCTAGCAGCCTGTCGGACTTAGGGAGGCGCGGATTTATTCGATGTGGATTCGTGGCGCATGGGTTGGGATGGGCTGCATGGCGCATTTGCAGCAAATATCGGGAATATTTGCAAACAAACCAAGTCCGCTGACCGCCCAAGCCAAATGATCACGGGCCGCGAGGAATAAATCCGCGCTTCCTTATTGGCCGCTCAATTGCCAGTCTTTGCAAAAGCGCCAGGAGAATGTACCAACATGCTCAAGCCCTTGCGGTCGCATCCCCGCAGTCTGAATTCATGCGCGATTCTTCCTCCTCAGCCCAAGCGCTGCAGGTGCCGCGCAATCTGCGCCCGCACCTGCGCCGGCGCGGTCCCACCCAGCGTGTTGCGCGCATTCAGCGAGCCGCGCAGGCTCAAACATTCATATACATCTTTCTCAATGCTGGGGTTGAACTCCTGCAATACCTTCAAGGGCAACTCAGACAAATCAACCTGATGTGAGATCGCCGCTTTGACGGCATGTGCCACAGTCTCATGCGCATCGCGGAAGGGCAGGCCTTTCTTCACCAGATAGTCGGCCAGATCGGTCGCAGTGGCGTAGCCTTTAAGCGCAACGCGCTCCATCGATTCGGGCTTCACCGTGATCCCGCCCTCCTTCAAACCGGTGCTCGGGTTGAGTTGCCCACCGACCATCTCGGCAAAGATGCGCAGCGTGTCCTTGAGCGTGTCCACGGTGTCAAACAGTGGCTCTTTGTCTTCCTGGTTGTCCTTGTTATAGGCCAGCGGCTGGCCTTTCATCAGAGTGATCAAACCCATCAGGTGGCCGACGACGCGACCGGTTTTGCCGCGTGCGAGTTCGGGCACGTCTGGGTTTTTCTTTTGCGGCATGATGGAGCTGCCGGTGGTGAAGCGGTCGGCAATCTGGATGAAGCCAAAGCTCTGGCTCATCCACAGGATCAGCTCTTCACTGAGGCGGCTGATGTGCACCATGGCCAGTGTTGCGGCTGCGGTGAATTCGATGGCGAAGTCGCGGTCGCTCACGGCGTCCAGACTGTTCTGGCAAACCTGGGGAACGCCTTTTCCATCGACCATGCCTAACGTGACGGCCACCAGCCCGCGGTCCAGCGGGTAGCTGGTGCCGGCCAGCGCGGCCGCGCCCAGCGGCAGGCAGTTGACGCGTTTGCGCACATCCAGCATGCGCTGCGCATCGCGTGCAAACATCTCCACATACGCCAGCATGTGGTGGCCAAAGCTCACGGGTTGCGCCACCTGCAAATGCGTGAAGCCGGGCAGGATGACGTCGACGTTTTTATCTGCCACTTCAACCAGCGCTTTTTGCAAATCAACCAGCAAGCCGCCTATCAGGTCAATCTCGCCACGCAGCCACAAGCGCACATCGGTGGCGACCTGGTCGTTGCGTGAGCGGCCGGTGTGCAGGCGCTTGCCGGCAATGCCAATCACCTGGGTCAGGCGCGCCTCAATGTTGAGGTGCACGTCTTCCAGATCCAGCTTCCATTCAAACGCGCCAGTTTCAATCTCGGTGCTGATCTGCGCCATGCCTTTGCGGATGGCCGCAAGGTCTTCGGCGCTGATGATCTTCTGCGCCGCCAGCATGCCCGCATGGGCCAGCGAGCCCGCAATGTCGGCTTGCCACAGGCGCTTGTCAAAAAAGACGCTGGCGGTATAGCGCTTGACCAGGTCGCTCATGGGCTCGGAAAACAGCGCAGACCACGCCTGTGATTTTTTTTCGAATTGAGTGTGTGGCATATTTACTGACGCCGCAGGGGCGGACGGTTTAGGGTGGGGGATTTCCAATCTGAAGTGAGACATCCAGGGTGCCACCTTAGGGAGGCAGAAAAAGCCAATATCCCATTTTTGGCAGCACTACCGGGCGCATTGCGGCGTTGCTCCTCGCTTGTGTGGCTCGCCACACGGCGCTCAGAGCGCCTTGCACTGCATTCCGCCAGCGCACCCAAAAACGGTATATTGACTATTTCCGCCTCCCTTAGATCATCAATAATCAGGCCTATTGTCGAATGTTCTCCCGAACTTCAATGAAAGACTCCCAAATTTTATCGGCCTTCCAGGAACTGGCACCCCAGGCGGGGCCAGCGCCGCTGGCGCACCCACTGGTTTTTGACGCCTGCCACATCGGCGTCGTGTTGCGCGCCGTGTTGTTTGTGGAGGCGGTGGTCGCGGTCGGCGCGATGTTTGGGGCCGCCACGTTCATTGACTGGTTGACGCGTCTGTCGCTGCTCACCGGTGGTGCCTTGCCGGCCACGCTGGTCTGGCTGATTGCCGCGTGCAGTCTCAAAAACGTGCTGGCGCGCTTTACCAACAAGGCCCAGTATGTGGCGGGCGTGTTCCTGGGCGCGCTGGCGGGTTTTTATGGCAGTGGCGTGCTGGCCATAGTGGGCTTGCTCGACCCGATTCCGTGGGTGGCTTGCGCTTTCTCAGGGGCGTTGCTGGCCGCAGCTTTGGTGGCCGCGCTGGTGCTGCGTGCCAAGGCCATCACGCCGGCGTCCACCGCGGCGCGCCTCGCAGAGCTTCAATCCCGCATTCGCCCCCACTTTCTGTTTAACACGCTCAACAGTGCCATTGCGCTGGTGCGTGCCGAGCCCGCCAAGGCGGAAACCCTGCTGGAAGACTTGAGCGACCTGTTTCGTCATGCCCTTATTGATCAGGGTGAGTCTGTGACATTGGGCGATGAGATCACCTTGGCCAGGCGCTATCTGGCGATTGAGCAAGTGCGGTTTGGCGAACGGCTGCAGCTGGAGTGGTCGCTTGACGCCCAGGCCGATATGGCCCTGCTGCCGCCCTTGCTGTTGCAACCGCTGGTGGAAAATGCGGTGCGCCACGGCGTGGAGCCCAGCGCGGCGGGTGCCAAAGTCAGAATATCCACCACGCGGCGTGGCGCCAGGGTGGTGGTCAAAGTTACCAATACCGTGCCCGCCGGGTCGGGCCAACATGGCCACGGGTTGGCCTTGGCCAATGTGCGGGATCGCCTGAGCCTGCTGCATGACTTGCAAGGCCAGTTCCAGTGTGGCCTGAAAGACGGGATTTTCCAGGTGCGAATTGAGGTACCGGCATGACTGACGCAGGGGTCATGCTGAGACCCACTGAAGGGGTTTTCGAATGACACTCAGAGTATTGGTGGTTGACGACGAAGCCCTGGCCCGCTCGCGCCTGCGTACCTTGCTGGGCGACTGCACCAACCCCGCTGTGCGTCTGGATGGCGAGGCCGCAAATGCCACCGAGGCGATTGAACTGATGCGCCGCCAGAGCTTTGATGCGGTGCTGCTCGACATTCACATGCCCGGTGCCGATGGGCTGACGCTGGCGCAAACCCTGCGTGGCATGCCCAACGCACCCGTCGTGGTGTTCGTTACCGCGCATGCCGGGCACGCCGTGCAGGCGTTCGAGCTGGAAGCAGTGGACTACCTGACCAAACCCGTTCGGCTTGAGCGTTTGGTAATGGCGTTACAAAAAGTAGAGCGAACTATATCCAATAGACAAGGGCTAGAGGCCTATTTACCTGTTGAAGTCTTGATTATTCAGGAACGTGGCCGATTATTGCGGGTGCCACTGGCCCAGGTGCTGTACCTCAAGGCCGAGCTGAAGTACATCACCGTGCGCACCGCCACCAAGAGCTATATCCTGGATGGCTCTCTGAGCGAGCTGGAAGAAAAATACAAGACCCAGTTCATGCGGATCCACCGAAACGCCATCATCGCCCGGCGCGCCGTGCGTGCGCTGGAAAAGCACACGGACGCGGAAGAGGGCGAAGGCTGGGCAGTGCGCCTGGACGGG
Organism: Rhodoferax sp.; assembly: GCA_031392805.1. Taxonomy (GTDB): domain Bacteria; phylum Pseudomonadota; class Gammaproteobacteria; order Burkholderiales; family Burkholderiaceae_C; genus JANYCG01. Next base: position 17,229 of record JANMVO010000169.1, read on the forward strand.
GTGGAAGAACTGCTGTTTGTGTCGCGCCGCCAGGTGGCTGCCGTGCGGGAGGCTATTTCATCGTGATCGTCGTTCACCACCTTAACAATT
>JANMVO010000006.1:0-6536 GCA_031392805.1 Rhodoferax sp.
GGAGCTGCGGTTTCTCAAGCAAGACATCATGGACGACATGAAGCGGTGGACACCAACGTCTGGCAGTCCGCAAGGGGCGGTGATAAGTCCCTTGCTTGCCAACATTTACCTTCACGAGTTTGACGTAGAAATGCGTGAGGCGGGGCTGGTAATGGTGCGATACGCAGATGACGCCGTGGTGTTGTGTCGCAGTGAAGAGGAAGCGCAATCGGCGCTCGTTCGCATGCGTGCTTGGGTAACTGCCAACGGACTGACGCTGCATCCTGACAAAACCCATCTTGGGGATTGCCGGGTGGACGGTCAGGGGTTCGAGTTTCTGGGGTACCGGTTCGAAGCAGGAAATCGGTGGGTGCGCAAGAAAAGTCTGATGTCCTTGAAGGACAAGGTTCGCGCCAAGACGAAACGTAACGAAGGGAACTCCATCGACTACGTGATTGCGTCACTCAATCCGACCCTGAGAGGCTGGTACGGTTATTTCCAGCACGCCCACCGGTACACATTCTCGACACTCGATGGCTTTGTTCGCCGTCGTTTGCGGGCAATGCTGCGCCGGCAAAAGCACCGACCGGGTCAAGGGCGATGCCTGCGCGATCACAAACAATGGCCGAATGCTTTCTTCGCTGATCTTGAGCTGTTCACGATGTCAGAGGTCCATAAATTGGCGCGCCATTCCCGATGAGGAAACAACTGACTGGAGAGCCCGTCGCGGGAGAACCGCACACCGGGTTCGGAGGGGGGGGGACGGTGCAAGCCGTTCCCTCCCTCCATTCAACGCCGCTTATGCTACCTATCCATAAGCGGCGAATCCAACCGTTTTTTCAGGCGGCCTGCACTGTGTCGCAAGGACAAGCGGTGCGCAGAACAAGCCGTGCTTACTCCGGATACGCTTCAATATTCAACATTAGATTGACGTCGTCGGCAATTGCCGGCACGCCGAACTTGATGCCCCAGTCGGTTCGCTTGATCGTTGTCTGGACATCGGCACCGCACATGGGCTTCTTGGAAAAGGGGTGAGGCCCGCACTTGAAGGAGGTCACAGTCAGCTTGACAGGGCGGGTCACTCCAAGCATGGTCAGCGTGCCATCAACGCTTTCCACGTCGTCGCCCTTGAAATTGAACTTGGTCGATTTGTACACCATATCTGGAAACTCGGCGCTATTGAAAAAGTCGGCCGAACGCAGATGCTCGTCGCGTGAACGGGTGCCGTCAGCACGCTTAGAGTCGCCGGTGTTGACCGAGACGCTGGCGATTTTTGCTTCGAGCGAACCAATCTTTGCCCCTTGATCAATCGTGATTTTTCCGGCCATCTTGTCGAACCGTCCGTGAATCGTGGACATGCCGAGGTGGTTGATGGTGAAATTCGGAAACGAATGCAGGGGGTCCATGACGTAAGTCGTTGGCGCAGCCATGGCCGCAAGGGGAAACAGGCAGACAACGAGGGAGGTCGAGAAACGTGACATGGGTAAACTCCTTTTGATTGGATAAAGTGACGACGGGGAAAAATCCACTTACGTGGGTGATGATCTGGCAGCAAACCAAGCGAGGGCAACTGCCAGCAACATGGGAATGAGCGCTGCCAGGGCACTCAGGAATGCTGTGAGCCAGACAGGCCGACCGCCGGATGGGACCAGGCGCGTGGCCCAGGGAATCGCCAGGGTGGGCAGCAGGCAGTACCAAGGCAAGGCACCGGTGAACACGGCCAGCAGGCCGACCAAGCCTGCCACCACGGTCGCAGGCAAAGCGAGCGTCCAACCGGCGGGCGTCTGTTTGCCAGTCAACATCTGAATCAGCAGGGCGGCGCCGGACCCGGCACCGATTGCGACACCGACCTGAGCCAGCGAGGCCGAGGCACCGAGCAGGGCCAAGCCGCCACTGCCCAGCCCGAGCATCAGTGCGCTGGAAGCGGCGCGTACCGTGTCACCTACCAGCCGGTTGCCGGACTCGACCAACGCTGCCATATAAACCGCAGCGGCCGCACCCGCTAGTAAGGCCGGGCCGGTCTCGCGCTGCTGGAGGACGCGCCATATCACCCAGACCGTCACCACTGCGGCCACAGCAGCCAGCGCGGCACGGACGGCTACCCGCGCTTCTACTCTGACCAACTCCAACACGAGGACCAGAACCGTGGCGCCCGTACCAACCAGGATCATCTTGCGTACCGAGGTCAGCGAATCGAAGGAAAATCCTAAAGCCAGGAAGACCACCGTGAAGAACGCGCCACCAACGGCCAAGCCAAGGAGGCGGCTGCGACGAAGCAGCGCAGCCACGATCAAAGCGACGAGGAACGGTGCCACGCCGGCCTGTACTGCAGGGTTGTTCAACCATTCATTCATGTTGTTCTCAGTTTATTTTTCTAGTCAGGCAACTGTCCGAAGCTCGGCCCCCGCAGGATTCCGGCTTCAAAAATAAATTCCAGTCCCCACGCCATCGTCGCACCGTCGAAAAACTGCTGCATCGACCCTCGGTAAGCGCTTCCAGTTCGTCGCCACTCACTCACTCCGCCAAAGCGCGCTGCTGCATTGGTCTGATCTTGAGTGATCAAAAAAAACTTTCCTGATTTTGACCCTATTATCCTGATTGGTTACCTGCCGCAGGTGGTATCAAAAAAACAGAGAATTTCACCTTATAACGAGTGATTTGGATGTTTTTTACGGGTTTTTATGCTCGAATTTTAGGCAGTCTGAGGCAGGTAAATAGGCAGGCACTATTTTTAGCTGGGACGATAGAAAAGATAAACTTTACGCAACCAGTGTCGTTTCTGACCTTTGTAGAAATCCCGCAAATCGTCCTATTCAATTGAAGTGCAGCTTTGAAGGCTTGAAAGTCAAATTGGCTGCAATGTCGGGAGCAAATGGGTTGGATTGCTGCAAAATTAATTGCAAGCAGAAACGCAGACGCCGCTACAGAATACTGTAGCGGCGTTTCCAAAACCGGATTTCGGAATCAGCCTTTGGCCTGCGCCAGCAGGGTAGCGGCGTCGCTGACCTCAAACTTGCCTGGGGCCTCGATATTGAGCGTGCTGACTTTGCCGTCCTTGATCAGCATCGAATAGCGCGTGCTGCGCAAACCCATGCCCCGGGCAGACAGGTCGAGCGTGAGGCCGGTGGCCTGAGCAAACTCGGCACTGCCGTCGGCCAGCATGCGCAGCTTGCCAGCCGATTTTACGTCACGCGCCCAGGCGCCCATGACGAACGCATCATTCACACTGACGCACCAGATCTCGTCGATACCTGCGGCTTTGAGCTCGCTGAATTTCTCCAGATAACCTGGCAGGTGCTTGGCCGAGCAAGTGGGCGTAAAGGCCCCTGGCAGCGCAAACAGGGCGATGGTCTTGCCTGCACTGGCCTTAGCTACATCAACGGCATTGGGGCCAATGCTACAGCCATTGCCTTCAACCTCTGAAAACTCCATCAACGTGGCGGCGGGAAGGGTGTCACCTACTTTAATCATTGAATACTCCTAAATCATTAAAAGTGAAAAAGCGCTCACGTAGTTTACAAGCGCATCGAGAAAGTTGCGCCCTTGCGGGAGCACCAATGAAAAACGGCTCACGCTGTGAGCCGTTATTTGAGACGTTCAGTCTGAAACCCTTATAAACTTAAACTGCCGCAGCCTTTTCCACCAAACGGGTCGCCACCCAGTTCTTGGTTTTGGAAATCGGACGGCTTTCCGTAATTTCGATCATGTCGCCCATCTTGTACTCGCCCTTTTCATCATGGGCATGGTATTTACTGGATTTGCCGACGATCTTGCCATAAAGCTCGTGTTTCACACGGCGCTCAATCAAAACCGTGACGGTTTTGGCACGTTTGTCGCTGACCACCTTGCCGACCAAGGTGCGCTTGAGGGATTTTTTAGCTTCCGTCATAGTGACTCCTTATTTGGCCGCAACGCCAGGCGTTGCTGGTGAAGAGGATCTGGCAACTGTGGATGTTGCGTTTTGCTTTTCGACCAGAATGGTCTTGGCGCGGGCGATGTCACGTCGCGCAGAGCGCAGCGTGGCAGTGTTGCTGAGTTGTTGCGTGGCTTTTTGCATGCGCAGGCCAAAGTGGGCTTTTTGCAGCGCTTTGACTTCGTCTTTCAAACCAGCAACGTCTTTTTGGCGCAGTTCAGTAGTTTTCATATCATTTGCTCCTGAGTTATTGGCCAATCATGCGGGCCACAAAGGTGGTACGCAGCGGCAGCTTGGCAGCGGCCAAACGAAACGCTTCACGAGCCAGCTCTTCAGACACACCCACAATTTCAAACACAATTTTGCCGGGCTGGATCTCTGCCACATAGTACTCGGGGTTGCCCTTGCCGTTACCCATTCGCACCTCTGCAGGTTTTTGCGAGATTGGCTTGTCAGGGAAAACGCGGATCCAGATGCGACCGCCCCGTTTGACGTGGCGTGAAATCGCACGGCGTGCAGCTTCAATCTGGCGGGCCGTCAAACGGCCACGGTCGGTGCACTTGAGGCCAAAATCACCAAACGCGACCGAGCTACCCCGGGTTGCAATGCCGGTGTTGCGGCCTTTTTGCTCTTTGCGGTACTTTCGACGCGCGGGTTGCAACATAAATTATTCTCCTTTTCCGTCAGCAGCCGATGCGGCTCCTGGCGCGGCGACTTTGCGTACGCGCTTAACGGTGGGTTTGGTTGCGTCGGCACCGTCAGCGGCACCACTTGTAGCACCGCCCGTAGCTTCTGCTGGCTTGTCGCTGCCGTCAGCCGGAGCGGTGTTGCCACCGACCGGGCGCCGCACAGCCGTCCTTGCAGGCGGACGATCAGCGCCAGGGCGGGCACCGCCTCGGTCACTTCGGTCATCACGGCGCGGGCCACGAGGACGACGGTCGTCTTCAGCTCGGGGTTCCACAACAGCGGGCAGGTCGTTGCGACCCAGAGTGTCGCCCTTGTAGACCCAGACCTTGACGCCGATGACGCCGTAGGTGGTTTTGGCTTCGGAAGTACCGTAATCAATGTCGGCACGCAAGGTGTGGAGCGGCACGCGACCTTCGCGGTACCACTCGCAACGTGCGATCTCAATCCCATTCAAGCGGCCCGACGACATGATCTTGATGCCCAGGGCGCCCAGACGCATGGCGTTCTGCATGGCGCGCTTCATGGCACGGCGGAACATGATTCGCTTTTCGAGCTGCTGGGTGATGGAGTCGGCAATCAACTTGGCATCGATCTCGGGCTTGCGCACTTCTTCGATGTTGACTGCAACGGGCACGCCCAATTGCTTGCCGAGCTCGCGCTTCAAGTTCTCGATGTCTTCGCCTTTTTTGCCGATCACCACTCCCGGACGTGCCGAGAAAATCGTGATGCGGGCATTTTTGGCCGGACGCTCAATCAGGATGCGGGAAACGGAAGCGTTTTTCAGTTTCTTTTTCAGGTACTCACGCACCTTAATGTCTTCGGCCAGCATGCCAGCGAAGTCTTTGTCATTGGCATACCAGCGTGAGGACCAATTGCGGCTGATCGACAGGCGAAAGCCGGTAGGGTGGATTTTTTGTCCCATATCTTGCTGGCCTCTTTCAGTTACCAACCGTCACGTACACATGGCACGTGGGTTTTCTGATTTGGTTGCCACGGCCTTTTGCGCGGGCTGTGAAGCGCTTGAGCGACGCACCTTGTTCGACAAAGATGGTTTTCACCTTCAGTTCGTCGATATCGGCACCGTCATTGTGCTCAGCATTGGCAATGGCAGACTCCAGAACCTTTTTGATGATCACGGCAGCTTTTTTCTGCGTGAACTGCAAAATGTTCAGGGCTTGATCGACCTTCTTGCCGCGAATCAAATCCGCGACCAGACGGCCTTTGTCGACCGATAGACGAACGCCACGAAGGGTTGCACGAGTTTCCATGGTCACCTCCTTATTTCTTCTGGACTTTTTTGTCCGCAGGATGGCCCTTAAAAGTACGGGTGAGTGCGAACTCGCCCAACTTGTGGCCAACCATTTGATCGGTGATATAGACCGGCACGTGCTGCTTGCCGTTGTGCACCGCGATGGTCAAGCCGATGAACTCGGGCAGGATCATGGAGCGGCGCGACCAGGTCTTAATCGGCTTTTTGTCTTTGTTGGCGACAGCCTTGTCGGCTTTGACCACCAGGTGATGGTCAACAAACGGACCTTTTTTGAGAGAGCGAGTCATTTGGCGTTCCCCTTACTTCTTGCGACGCGACACGATCATGACCTGCGTGCGCTTGTTGTTACGGGTACGGTAACCCTTGGTCAAATTACCCCAAGGATCGACTGGATGCCGGCCTTCGCCGGTCTTGCCCTCGCCGCCACCGTGTGGGTGGTCGACCGGGTTCATCACCACGCCACGCACCGTTGGGCGAATGCCCATCCAGCGCTTCACACCGGCCTTGCCCAAACGGCGCAGGCTATGTTCTTCATTGGCGACCTGGCCAATGGTGGCGCGGCAGTCAATGTTGATTTTGCGGACTTCGCCTGAGCGCATTCGCACCTGGGCGTAAGTGCCTTCACGCGCCAGCAAAGTGGCAGACGCACCGGCAGAGCGAACCGCTTGTGCACCTTTGCCAATTTGC
>JANMVO010000089.1:0-3724 GCA_031392805.1 Rhodoferax sp.
CCGCCGGGCTCGACACCGTGGTACCGCAGGAGTTTGTGCGCGAATCTGTAGTTGAGTTGGCCCAAGCGGGCAAGCCTGGCAAGGCGACCCTTATCACCATTCCGCCAGGTTTGCTGCGGCCCGGTGACAACCGCCGCGCAATCGGTGAAGACATCAGGCAAGGCCAGGCAGCGCTTTTAAAAGGAGAGCGGCTTACGCCCGCTGCGCTTGGGCTAGTGGCCAGTTTAGGGCTACAGAGCGTCACGGTCTGGCGCAAGCTGCGGGTCGCCTACTTTTCCACCGGTGACGAGATTTTGAGCCTGGGTGACGCACCGCGCGAAGGCGCCGTGTACGACAGCAACCGTTACACCGTGTTTGGCCTGCTCACGCGCCTGGGGGTAGAGATGATCGACCTGGGCGTGGTGCCTGACGAGCCCGCTGCGCTTGAAACGGCCTTCACCCGCGCCGCCGAACAGGCAGACGCCATCATCACCAGCGGCGGCGTGAGCGTGGGCGAGGCCGACCACACCAAGGCCATGATGAAGAAACTGGCTGGCGCTGGTAAATCTCAAGATGCTGCAGGCAAAGATGCAATAGGCGACGGCGCTGAAAGGACAGGTGCTGAAAGGACAGACGATGAAGGGGCACATGCAATGGGCGGCGTGGCCTTCTGGCGCATTGCCATGCGGCCCGGCCGGCCCATGGCGGTGGGGCGCTTGCCCCGCCTGCCCCGCAACCCCCACAAAGCGTCAATTTCACCGGTTTTAGGTGCCAAACCGGCCTCTAGCCCGCTTGGAATATGCACAAGTAGCTATATTACTAATAGCTATTTGAATTCCGCAGATTTCGCGATTCTGTTCGGCCTGCCCGGCAATCCGGTAGCCGTGATGGTGACTTTTCTGGCCTTTGTGCGCCCTGCCCTGCTGCGCATGATGGGCAGCACGGAAGCCGTGCCGCCATTGCTCAAAGCCCAAAGCACGCAGGCTATCCGCAAGAAGCCGGGCCGTACTGAATACCAACGCGGCATCGTCAGCACGGTAGCCAATGGCCGGCTTCACGTCAAGATCACTGGCAACCAAGGCTCTGGCGTATTGAGCTCCATGACGCAAGCCAATGGCCTGATCGTGTTGCATCACGATCAAGGCAACGTGGCTGCGGGGGATTTCGTGGATGTGATGATGTTTGACGGGGTGGTCTAGCGGTCGCGCACCGACGAAGACAGTGCTTTAGCACGGCTAGGAGGTGCAACGAACTATCCGATTGAAATGGAAATGGAATCACGCATGGCGACGTACAACGCAGCCTTGGCCATAGTCCCAGCGGGTGGTGCCACCAGCCCGCGCTTTAGTGGGCGCAGGGCAACCGATTCCACCTTGCATGCAGGCCGCGAAAACTTCGTCCATGGCGTCAACCGATTCTGACATGGCGTGCGCCAGGTCATCGCCTTGGGTCACGAGCTGGGGAAGGTCCCGGCACCTCACAACAAAACCGCCTTCTTCTGCATCTGCGAGGTTCACCGCATATTCAAATCGTTCCATATGTCACTCCTTAAAGGTCGGAAGCCTTGATGCCAATTTGAGAGCACATGCCGTGCAGCGTACCCGTTTTCAGTTCATTCTTTGGGTAGCGAAGCAGAACGTCCGCCTTGCAAAAGAGCGGCGACAGCGGGGTTTTTCATGGGGGAGATGCTCCTACCAGCCCCAAGCTGGATGCCGAGCCGTTCTGGCAGGTTTTAAGCCCCTTTAGACGGTTAAAATTACCTATAGCCCTCGTCAGATATACATAGTAAGCTACTATATTAGTAGCAGTCTATTTGACCACCAGTTCAGGCCCGATAACTGGATGCACCGGATGAATCAGCGTCGCATCGGCATCATCCGCTTGCTCTTTGCCAACCGTCTTGATGGCACCAGGCACCGCACGGCGCGCAAACAGCGTGTACATGGTGGGCACCACGAAAATGGTCAGCAATGTGCCCAGCGACATGCCGCCCACAATCACCCAGCCAATCTGCTGGCGGCTCTCGGCGCCTGCGCCATGGGCAAACGCCAGGGGAATCGCGCCCAGCACCATGGCCCCGGTGGTCATCAAAATCGGGCGCAGGCGCTGGGTGGCGGCCTTGACCAGCGCGTCTTTCATTTCCAGGCCCTGCTCGCGCAACTGGTTGGTGAATTCCACAATCAGGATGCCGTGCTTGGTGATCAGCCCCACCAGCGTGATCAGGCCAATCTGCGAATACACATTGAGCGACCCGCCCGACCACTGCAGCGCCAGAAGCGCGCCAATCATCGACAGCGGCACCGACAGCATGATCACCAGCGGGTCGATAAAGCTCTCAAACTGGGCCGCCAGCACCAGGAAGATGAACAGCAACGACAGGCCAAACACAATGATCAGCGAGCCCTGCGAATTTTTGAATTCGCGCGAGGTGCCGTTGAGATCGGTGCTGTAGCCGGGCTTGAGCACTTTGGAAGCCGTGACGTCCAGAAAATCCAGCGCCTGGCCCAGCGAGTAATCCGCCGCAAGGTTGGCGGTGATGGATACCGAGCGGCGCTGGCTGAAGTGGTTCAGTTCTCGCGGCGCGACGGACTCATGCACTTTGACCAGGGCCGCCAGCGGAATCATGGTCTCGTTGCGGCCCCGCACAAAGATTTTCTCAATGTCTTCCGGAATGGCACGGCCACTGGCCGCCGTCTGCACAATCACATCAAACTGGTCGCCCTCTCGCTTGTAGCGGGTGACCTGCCGCCCGCCCAGCATGGTCTCAACCGCACGTGCGATCACGTCCACGCCGACGCCCAAATCGGCCGCCTTGTCGCGGTCCACATCGATCTTGAGCTCGGGTTTGTTCAGGCGCAGGTCAATGTCGGCACTCAGGATGCCCGGGTTCTTGGCAATTTCATCCAGAAACAAGCGCGTCGTCGCGGCCAGATTCTGGTAGCTGTCGGATGTGACAATCACAAAGTTGACAGGCCGTTCGCGAAAACCCTGGCCCAGCGACGGCGGCGTGATTGGGAATGCCGTCACACCTGGCAGACCTGCCAGCTTCGGTTGCAATTCCCGGGCAATCTCCAGCGTGGTGCGCTTGCGCTCGTCCCAGTCAATGGCGCGCAGGAACACGTTGGCCTGCGATACCGTTGGGTTGCCAACGGTCACAAAAATGCGGTCGAACTCTTTGTAGGGCTGGCCCAGGCGCTCGACAGCGTTCACGTAACGCTGGGTGTAGTCCAGGGTAGAACCGTCGGGAGAGGTCACCACGACCAGGATCTGGCCACGGTCTTCCAGCGGGGCGAGTTCACGCTTCATGGTCGGCAAAATGCTGTAAATGCCCACACCTGCGGCGATCATCACGCTCACGATGATCCAGCGGGTGTCAAGGAAAAACCGTCTGACGCTGCTGCCAAAGCCGCTGGTTTTGTGGGCAGCGTCATAGCCGGTGGTGACCAGCCAGCGCAAAACTGTCGCGTAGCCATTGGTCATGGCCGTCAGTCCACTTTCCATCCACCGGTCAAAAAACCAGGGCTTGGCGTTGTGTTTGAGGAGCAGCGAGCACATCATGGGGGTCAGCGTCAGCGCCAGAAAGCCCGAGACAATCACCGCGCCGGCCAGTGCCAGCGCAAACTCAATGAACAAGCGCCCGGTGCGCCCGGGTGTAAATGCCAGGGGCGCGTACACCGCCGCCAGAGTGAGTGTCATCGCCACGATGGCAAAACCAACTTCTCTGGCACCTTTGATGGCCGCAGAG
>JANMVO010000105.1:0-5754 GCA_031392805.1 Rhodoferax sp.
CCAGGCGTTCGAATCAGTGTTTGCATCAACGCCATGAAACAACTGATCGGCCCAGCCCACCGGGCCAGGCTTGACTGCGTCAAAAAATCTAAACAGGGCAAAGGCTGTCAACTGACCCCAGAACCCGGCGGGCATCACCAGCCACAGCACCAGCCAAAAGGCCACTACCTCGTCCCACACCACGCAGCCGGGATCGAGAACCCGCATGTCACGCGCCGTGACGGTGCTGGCCCACCAGCCGATGGGCAGGCTGGCGGCAATCAGCAGCGCCCAGCCAGCGTCGGCCATGCCATAGTTTTGCAGCACCAAAAACGCCAGCCACGCCCACAGCGTGCCCGCCGTGCCGGGGGCCACGGGGCTCAGGCCTGAGCCGAATCCGAGCGCGATCGCATGCGCCGGGTGTGACAGCATGAAGCGAGCGCTGGGGCGGGCAATAGGGGCTGCCATGGGTGGTGCCGGAGGAGGAGTAAGTGGAAAATTATGCGGAGGATTCAAGGCAAGGTCCTGCATGGTCATGCGTGGTGAGTTCGGCCAAACCACTCAGCCCAATGGTCAAGGCACGCCCTGATTTTAGGCAGGCGCTGGCGCGTGCTGGCGGTCACCGCGAAGAGGGGCACGGGCTGGGCGTCTGCAAAATCGGGCAGCACGGAAATAACCGGGCGTTGCGTAGAGCGCGCGGCCCAGGGTGAGGCGCAGAGCCGCTGGCGCCTGCAAGTTATGCCGTCGTGCGCGAGTTGCCGGGCACCGACTGGGGCTATGGCGGGCAGACGCAAAGGGCGCGGCAGTTGGCGCGAGAACCAATGCCGCCAGCGACCATTACGCAAAGTGGTCAAAAGAAGCGTAGCGGTGGGGCAGCTCGCACCCCTTTGCGTCAATCAGGCGCACACCCGGCGTAGCGTCAATCTGCCCGATTCTTGTGACGCGCACGCCTGCCTTGGCAGAGGCCGCCTGCACTGCTTCGCGCGCGCTGGCGGCCGCAGTGAAGGCCAGCTCATAGTCGTCGCCACCGGCCAGTACATACTCAAGGCGCTGTTTTTCTGAAACACAGGTATCAAATCGGCCTCTAGCCCTTGTCGTACCTTCATATATAGCTATTATAGTAATAGCAATTTCGGTTTGAATCGTGGCACCCACGCCCGACGCTTTCAGGATGTGCCCGAGGTCGCCCAGCAGGCCGTCGCTGACGTCAATGGCGGCGCTGGCGATACCGCGCAGCGCCATACCCAATGCGACCCGTGGGGTGGGTTGCTCCATGCGAATGCGTGCCTGCGCAAACACCTCGGCGGGCACCGACAGCGTGCCGCGAAACACCTCCAGGGCCAGCCGTGCGTCGCCCAGCGAGCCGCTCACGTAGATGTCGTCTCCGGCTTGGGCGCCACGGCGCAGCAGGGCCTGGCTCTTGCCGTCGATGACAGGCACTTCACCAAACACGGTGATGCAAACCGTCAGCGGGCCGCGCGTAGTGTCGCCGCCAATCAACTCGCACTCAAATTCATCGGCCAGCGCGAGCAGCCCGCGCGAGAACGGCGCCAGCCAGGCCTCATCGGCGCGTGGCAGGGCCAGCGCCAACGTGAAGGCCAGGGGCTTGGCACCGCACGCCGCCAGGTCGCTCAGGTTCACTGCCAGCGCCTTGTGCCCCAGCGTGGCTGGATCAACGGTCGATAGAAAGTGCCGTCCCTCGACCAGCATGTCGCTTGAGATGGCAAGCTGTGTGCCGGGTGTGGGTTGCAGCAGCGCACAGTCGTCGCCAATACCCAATGACACCAATGAAACCAATGACACTAATGGCACGGATGGCACGGATGGCCCCCCTGAAACACCGGCGCCAGATGCAGGCCCTGATGCACGCAATTGAGCCCGCGCAGCATCGCGTTCAGGGCGCTTGAAGTAGCGCTCGATCAAGTCGAACTCACCCATTTGATTTACCGGTTTGACTCACGTTTTCGGGCCTTCGGGAAAAATGGCCTCCTTCACCGGCCAAAAGAAATGCAGCGGCTGGGTGCGCCAGCGGCGCAAAATCGCCGCGCGAATTCGAGCCCGGTCGACCCCAGTGACGTTGTGCGCCCGCAAGGCGAGGCGAAACGCCAGGTAGAAGCTGACACCCAAGTTCAAGGCCCCAATCACCGGAATGGCAGCGACACACCACCACAGCGCCGGATCGCGCAGCACATCCCAGCCGATGGCTGCGCAGGCCGCCGCCAGTTGGCCCGCCGACAGCGTGACGTGACGCACTTCCAGCCCCAGCCCGAAGAAGCCGGCAAACGCGGGGATCAACCCGAGCATGAAGCCCAGGGAAATGTTCGAGGCAAAGCCTGAAATCTTGTCGCGCATGAAGTGCGCCCAGCGCGCGGCCCGCTCAACCCCAAGCGCGCCGGTGATGCGCGGGTTGTAGCGCAGCGCGGAGTCCAGGCGGTGCAGCACAAACCAGTTTTCTGCCCAGCCCGCGATGATGCTGGAGGCAAACAGCAGCATGCCCGTGAAGGCCGCAAACAGCACGGTGGGCCCCAGCAACGTGAGGGAATGAAACACATAGGCTGCGTCTTTGGCGTCGATCATCGGGCTGCCGGTGGCCGCTTGAATGCCGACGGAAATCAGCACCACCAGCGGAAACACCGCCAGCACGTTGCCCAGCACCGCCGCCACTTGCGAGCGCACCAGGTGCGTGACCTCGTCCACAAACCCGCCCAGCGCCGATGCCTCACTCAGGTCCTTGAGCTTGGCCGCCATGGCCGGTGCCGTCATGGCGGGCTGTTTGGTGGCCAGCGTCCAGTGCAACAGCTGGATTGCAATGAAACTTGCCGAGTACACCAGGCTTGACCAGAAACCGCCCCAAAATGCCGACAAGCCCACCGCCATGACCATGAATTTGAGCCAGGTCGTCACAGCCGTCAGCACACCGCCGCCGGCCGCATTGGCGAACATCTCACGGTACTGCGCCGCCGTGCGCGTGATGTAGTGCTCACCGGTTTCGGAACTGCGCTGTGCCACCTTGGCCGCGAGCAGTGACGAGTTCGATGCCACCAGGGCACGCAGGCTGCGCCGCTCCTGCCCCACCACCACCAGATGCGCAAACAGCCTCGCTGTGCTGGCGGCCGGATTGCTGGAGGTCAGGCAGTCCAGCAGCGCCCGTATGCGCAACACTCGCTCGCGCAGTTGCCGAAGGCGAAACACCAGGTTGACCGAGATGCCGTGCTCATCCAGGTGGGCGTAAACCGTGGAGGCTCCCTGGCGGCAACGCTCAAGCCGTTCGCGCAATTGCTGCAACACCCCCTGCAGATGGTCCTCTGAGGCGCAATCGCCCGACACCTGTGCCAGAAAGGCAGACCGCACGTCTTCAAAGTCGGCTGTCAAGGCGTGAAAAGGCCCGGCTTCGCGGGCGGTGTCGCTCATGCGCAGGCGCAATTCCGGCGCAAAGCCGGTCGCGCGAACCTGGCTGGTGCAAAACGTAATGGCTTCCAGAACCGTGCTCTGCCACAGCGTGATGGTCCGCCGGGACCCGCCGTGGGGGTCGCAGTCATCGGTGCGCAGCAGGGCCGCCAGGCGCGCCAGCAGCGGCTCGTCCAGTGCGGCGATCCATTGGGCGTCAAAGCGGGTGGACAGCACCAACGAGAAAAGCTCCGAGGCATCCACGGTCTCGGGGGTGGCGGGCAGCACTTTCAGCCGCAGGCGTTCGGCCAGTTCGCTGACGAAGGCGCTGCGCGAGGCAAAACCGTAGTCGGCCAATAATGTGGTGCCATTGATGGTTTCGATCAGCGTGTGCCACCACACCTGCACCCGCTGGGCCATGCCGGGGCGGGCCTCCACGGCGTCCAGGAAAAGCGCAATGCGGGCCACCGATCCTGCGCTGGACATGCAGTCACCGCGCACCCAGTCAACAAACGCAATCAGCCAGAGATGGCGGTGCACCAGCGCAGCCTGCGGATCCAGGGCGTCCAGCAGGCCAGACAGGTCAAACTGGGCGGCAGATTGACGTGCCATCAGTGCACGGTGCGTGTGCCGCCAGCGCTCAGCGCGTCCAGCACAAACATGGGGACATCGACGTCGAACTTCTCGCCATCCTCGGCCACAAAGAAAAAACTGCCATGCATGGTGCCCGTGGGGGTGCGCAGGCGCGTGCCGCTGGTGTATTCAAACGCGTCACCGGGCTTAAGCAGCGGCTGCTGACCGACCACACCCAGGCCTTTGATCTTTTCGGTGTGGCCGTTGGCATCATTGACGTTCCAGGTGCGGGAAATCAACTGGGCCGGCACGCCGCCAGTGTTGGTGATCCTGATGGTGTATGCGAATACGAACAGCCCCTGCTCAGGCGCAGATTGCTCTGGCACAAAGCGGGGCTGGACATCGACTTTAAATTGATACTTGGCCATATCGCCATGCTACCTGCGAAAATGCCCGTAATGTTTGATAACAGTCTGTAACTTCCAAGATGACCTCACCATTTGACCCTGCCGCATGACCTACCGCATTGCCCCTTCCATCCTTTCTGCTGACTTTGCCCGCCTGGGCGATGAGGTCAAATCCGTGATTGCAGCCGGCTGCGACTGGATCCATTTTGATGTGATGGACGCCCATTACGTTCCCAACCTCACCTTTGGCCCGATGATTTGCAGCGCCTTGAAGCCACACGCCAAAACCGCAACGGGGGTGGCCGTGCCGATTGATGTGCATCTGATGGTGCAGCCGGTGGACGCACTGAGCCAGGCGTTTGCCGATGCCGGGGCCGACCTCATCAGCTTTCACCCCGATGCCTCAAGGCACGTGCACCGCAGCATCCAGGTCATCAAAGCCAAAGGCTGCAAGGCCGGACTGGTGTTTAACCCGGCGGCCTCTCTGGACGTGCTGGACTGGGTGATTGACGACCTCGACCTGATCCTCATCATGAGTGTCAACCCCGGCTTTGGCGGTCAGGGCTTCATCGACTCGGCGCTGCGCAAGATCGAAGCCGTGCGCAAACGCATTGCTGCCTGCGGCAAAGACATCCGGCTTGAAGTGGATGGCGGCATCAAGGTGGACAACATCCGCCGCGCAGCCGAAGCCGGGGCCGATACGTTCGTCGCCGGCAGTGCCATCTTTGGCAAGCCAGACTACAAGAGCGTGGTGGCGGCAATGCGCGCCGAATTGAGCCACATCGCCTAAACTGAAATTGGCGGGACCAGCGGAGCGCTTGAGTCATCCCACAGCCGTGGTCCCTCGGACCTGGGTGATTCGGGAGGGTTGAGCGTGCATCCCGATGCGCTGTCGAAAATCAAGTGTTTTAAATCGCTACTAATAATATAGCAATAGTGGTTTGTGAACGATTGATCAACTTTGACTTTTGGCAGGCTCGCGCGGGGTGGCCTGTGAAATCCCCATTGGATAACTGGGGCAGTGGTGCTAGACTTTTCATGTTTCAGGCCGAGGTCGGTCGTTTTCGTCAAAAGCTTTAAATCAAGGAGATAAAAATGCGAACCTTCGCCAAGTTACTGACGGCATTCCTGCTGATTGCATTGGTCGGCTGCGCCAGCGTAAACAGTTCGGCCAAACTGGTCATGGAGGAATTTATGCTGCCCTCCGGGGACCCGGGCATTGATCTCTACGTGCGCAACAAGCATGCTGAGGGTGTCTCCAGTTTTGCGGCCAGGAAAATCCTCCTCTACGTCCACGGGGCGACCTATCCCGCGGAAACCGCGTTCGATTTGCCCCTGAACGGCCTGTCGTGGATGGACTACATGGCTCAGCGGGGGTATGACGTCTATCTGGTAGACCTGCGTGGCT
>JANMVO010000133.1:0-4225 GCA_031392805.1 Rhodoferax sp.
GCCCATCTTCTCGCCCAGGCCCCGCACCGCAGCACGCGCGCCTTCGACATCCAGCGTGGTATTGCTGCCATTCATCGGGCTGGCCGGATTGATGCGGCTCAAGACCACATTGGCGTCGGTCACGGTCGGCTCGGTGCCGCCACGCCGGTAGGCCACCGGCCCCGGCACCGCGCCCGCGCTGCGCGGCCCAACCTGCAGCATGCCGCCGCGGTCCAGGTAGGCAATGCTGCCGCCACCAGCGCCGATGGTGTGCACGTCGATCATGGGCAGGCGCAGCGGAATGCGGAAGTCCAGGTTGGTGATTTCGGCCACCTTGGGCTCGCCGTTGATGACCACCGCCACGTCAAAACTGGTGCCGCCCATGTCGCCCGTGATGATGTGCGAGAAACCCGCCTCGGCCGCCAAGCGGGCCGACGCCATCACACCGGCGGCGGGGCCGGAGCGCACGATGTAGGCCGCACGCTCGCCCAACTGGCGCAGCGGCACCACGCCACCGTTGGACTGCATGATGGCGATATCGCGCCCGTAGCCCCAGTTGCTGAGTGAACGCGCCAGGTTCTTGGCGTAACGCGCCACCAGCGGCTGCAGATAACCCTGCACCACGGCTGTGCTGGTGCGTTCAAACTCGTAGTATTCGCGCACCACAGACGTGGCGGTGACCAGTTCCCAGGCCGGGTTGATGGCCGCCAGAATATCGCGCGCCTGCAGCTCGTGCGCCGTATTGGCGTAGGCGTGCATGAACGATATGACCACCGACTCGACATTGCGCGCCTTGAGCACCGCGCCTATCGCCTTCAGGCCCTCCACGTCGAGCGGAACCAAAACCTTGCCCTCGTAGTCCAGGCGTTCATCGACTTCAAAACGCAGGTCGCGCGGCACCAGTGGCTCATGGGTGCCCTCCAGCCCGTACATGTTGGGCCGGTCACGCCGACCCAGTTCAAGAATGTCACGAAAGCCCTGGGTGGTGATCAGCGCACAGGTGGCTCCTTTACGCTCAATCACCGCGTTGGTTGCAATCGTGGTTCCGTGCAGAATTGCATCCAGCTCACCGGGTGTCAGTCCGGCTGCCTTGAGCGAATTCAACAGGCCAATCGACGGGTCTTGCGGTGTGGTCGGCACCTTCAAAATTAGGTGCGGGCGCTTTGCATCGCCTGAAAAATACAAGTCGGTGAAAGTCCCCCCGACGTCAATGCCAACTATGCCTGCCATTACGACTCCTTCGGCTCAGCGCCGGTTTGTGTGGTTTCTGTTTTCTGCAAATCACCGATGTAAGCGGTGACGTGGCGATTCATTCGACGCGCAGCAGCATCGCCGTCCTGCCCCTGGATGGCCTCCATCACGCGGCGGTGAGCCCGGATGACTGCATTGCGCACGGTGGTCGAGTTGAAGCCATCAAGATCGGTGGCCGCATAGACTGACTGCGAAACCGCAGCCATGAACGCAATCAACAACTCGTTATGGCTGGCGCGCACCACCTGCACATGCCAGTCAAGATTGGCGCGCACATAGGCAGGAATATCGTCGGCTTCGGATGCCTGTTCGAGCTTCTCGTGGCACTGCCGCATCGCTGCCATGTCGGCATCCGTGCGGTGCAGAGCGGCAAAACGCGCCGAAGGTGGTTCAATCGCAGCACGTGTTTCAAGCACCGCTTCCAGCCTAATGCGCTGGCCCCGGATAAAAATGCCGACCGAGCGCTCAATGGTTGCGCTACTGGGACGAACCACCTCAGAGCCGCCGTTGCGTCCAACGCGAGTCGCAATCAGGCCCTCGCCTTCCAGAATACGCAGTGCCTCACGCACCGACGCGCGCGACAGGCCGGCCTGTGTTCCCAAATCGCGCTCATTGGGCAGCGGCATCCCTTCATTCAAATGCCCTTCCAGAATTTTTTCGCGCAGGATCCCGGCCAGCACATCGGCGGCTTTGGGGACATTGACGGGGGAAATGTCGAGCATGGTTTTCAAGCTTGGACAAGAGGGGTGTCGCACTGGAGCACACCCCGAAGCCAGATGCAGGCATCCGCCATGGCGGCATCCGCGTCCTCAATCACGCCGGTATATTTCAGAAAGCCGTGGTTCATAGCCGCCCAACGGCGCGTGACCGTTTCTGCGCCACCTTCAACCAGGCGGCGCGCAAACGCTTCACCCTCGTCGCGCAACACATCAAATTCGGCCACCAGCACATATGCGCTGGGCAAGCCCGCTGTCGAAACCGCACGCAGCGGCGATGCGTGGGGATGGTTCGCAGCTGAAGGATCTTCAAGGTACTGGTCCCAGTACCATCGAATGCCAGCCTGCGTCAATCCGAAGCCCGACCCAAAGGCGAGGTATGAGTTTGGCGTAGCAGTTGGAAAGTCCGTCACGGGGTACCACAGCAACTGGCCTTTCAGCGGCGGACCGCCTTCGTCACGAATTCGCACCGCAGTTACGGCGGCAAGGCAGCCGCCCGCACTGTCGCCTGCAACCGCCATGCGCGAGGCGTCACCGCCAAACTCGCCAGCGTGCTCGGCGACCCAGCGCGTTGCCGCCAGGCAGTCATCCGGTGCCGCCGGAAATTTGTGTTCGGGTGCCAGGCGGTAGTCAACCGACACCACCACGCAAGATGCGCCAGCACACAGGCGTCGGCAAATGTCGTCATGCGTATCGAGGTCAAGAATCACGAATCCGCTGCCGTGAAAGAACACGACGATGGGGTTGGGCCCTTGCGCTATCGGGCGGTAAATCCGCAGCGCCAATGCGCCGCCTGGCCCGGCAATGTTCTGATTGCGAACTTCGCCTACCGGCACCGGCTCTTTTCGTGCTGGATAACCCAGCTTGGCTTGCGCGCGCGCCTGCGCAATCGGCAGGGCATCATAGGCAGGCAGCCCTGCCGCTGAGGAAAGCGCTGCTTGGATGACCGGATGAAGTGCCATAGGTTATTGCGGCTGCACGCCGATGTCAGCAAGAATCTTGGGCAGTCGGGCGACCTCGGTCGCCACAAAGGCGCGGAAGTCGTTTTGCCCCATCCATTTGGCATCGGCACCTAGCTGCTGCAGGCGTTGGGCAATGTCGGGCATTGCAACAACTTTTTGCAGCTCGGTCGACAGCCTGGCAACCACCGCAGCCGGTGTGCCAGCGGGCGCAAACAAGCCGATCCAACCCACAAAATTAAAATTTGGTGCCACCGTCTCCGCCACCGTGGGCAGTTCGGGTGCAAGCGGGCTGCGCTCACCAAGGCTGACCACCGCCAGTGCGCGCAGAGACCCCGACTTGACGTGCGCGATGCTCGAAGAAACATCCGGGAACATCACGGAGACCCTACCGCCAATCACGTCGGTCACGCCAGCCGGGTTGCTGCTGTAGGGCACCCGCAGCATCTCAATACCGGCGCTGCGACTGAACATCTCGCCCATGATCAGGCTCGACGTGTTGCCTGCCGCGAACGTCAGGGCTTTCGGGTTTGCCTTGCCGTAGGCAACCAGTTCAGCTGGTGTGCGAATTGGCAGCGCTGGATTGACGACCAGAAAACTCGAAAACACCCCGACCAGGCCAATGGGCACAAAATCGCGCAGTGGGTCGTAAGGCAGCTTGGCGATCAGTCCGGAGTTGGCGCCATGGGTTGAATTGGTTCCCATCAGCAAGGTGTATCCATCAGCCGCAGCGCGCGCAACTGCGGTTGCCGCAATGGAACCATTGGCACCGGGGCGGTTGTCGGTCACCACACTTTGCTTGAGCGCCGTTTGCAGGTGCTGGCCAAGAAGGCGGGTGGTGATGTCCGTGCCACTGCCAGCGCCAAAGGGAACCACGATGTGAATTGGCCTGGAAGGAAATACATCCGGCGCAGACTGTGCCAATCCAGGAAGGCCCAACACCGTGAGCGCGATACCGACCACCCTTCCCAGTACTGCATTGAAGCCCGTTCGGCGAGTCGAAGCCATCCATGGGACACCGTGTCCCAGCTGCGTGGCTTCAAGAGGCGAATCGCCCGAACTGCTCATGTACATGTCCTTTTTACCCAGGTCGCGAATACCATGCGCCAACAATCAAATACCATTCGTTTAAATGTTGAGCAATTTTATTGTCAGACCATTTATTAGAAACTAGGACATACCCTAATTCACACCAGCCTTCGGAAAATCAGTGGAATCACCGACATCACGCCAAGATTCGAGCTCAGCCAAAGTCGCCTTCAAGTGGCTCGCGACGACCGCAGCGCCAAACGCGCCAAGTACAAGGTGACGCGGCGGGTT
>JANMVO010000150.1:0-4181 GCA_031392805.1 Rhodoferax sp.
CGCTGGTTGGCCCCTTGGCGGTCTGAACCCAGCGCCGGCCTTCCTTGCGCACCCGCACCACCAGGCCATGTTTGGCAAGCGCGCCCTCCTGGGTGTCGAAATACCTGGCCTGAAGGCGCTGCCGGGAAGTCTTGCCGTCAAGCAGCGCCGCTGCAACGCGCGGCAGGCTGGCCGATGGAATTTCAAACTTCAGCTCGAATTCAGACATGGCAAATACTCATAAAAAAACAGGCCAGTCATTTTTTTTGCAGGTTTGCGGTACGCAGACGTCTGCGCTGGCGATGCACATCAAGCGTAATTCCGTTTCCATTTCAATCGGAGAATAGGCGCACCGACGAAGACAGTGCCTTTGCACGGCCAGGAGGTGCAACGACCTATCCGATTGAAATGGAAATGGAATAAAACCTGCGGTTTCGGGGTGCCTTCAAGCTCAGGTAATTTCAGCGTGCTTTTTCACCCAGGCGACGTACCGGTCCATCCATGCCTGCAAGAATTTCCTGCTGCCGGCCCCGATGTTGCCATCGGGGTCAAACAACCCCTCTTTCGCATGGACGAACGCTTCGGGTTGACCCAAAGTGGGAACATCCAGATACGCCAGAATATTGCGCAAATGCTGTTGCGCCATGGATGTGCCGATGGCGCCGACCGACGCGCCGATCACGCCAGCAGGCTTGCCAGCCCAGGCACTCTGCCCATACGGGCGGGATGCGTGGTCGATTGCGTTCTTGAGCACGCCAGGGATCGAGCGGTTGTACTCGGCGGTGACGAACAACAGCCCCCGCGACGCGCTGATTTCGGCTTTTAACCGCTTGACCGGATCGGCCTGATTGGCGTCGTCGTCCTGGTTGTACAACGGCAGGTCGCCAATTTGCACCTGCTTGAATGTGAACTCCGGCGGCGCCAGTTTCACAATGGCGTTGGCCAGCTTGCGATTGAAAGAATCGCGGCGCAGGCTGCCGACAACGACGGCAATTTGGGTTTGGCTCATAACGATCTCCAGTCAAAGTTTCAAAAAAGACCCTGGCGGCTATTTGCTGAAAGCATCAGCCATGTCAATCTTAATCTTCCCAACTTTTAAATCTGTGCGCTGGCGCACATAGGGCGCACATAAAAGCGCGGCAATTTGACTCACGTTTGGTGTTCTCCTGTTGCTGGATCAGCCTTCATGGGTTCGTCGCGTTTGATGCGCCCATCGACCAGCTCAATCACGCGGTCGCAGCGCCGGGCCAGGCGTGGGTCGTGCGTGACCACCAAAAACGAGGTATTGAGTTCAGCGTGCATGCGCCGCATCAGTGCAAAAACTTCATCGGACGAGGCTGTATCGAGATTGCCGGTGGGCTCATCGGCCAGCACCAGCGGCGGCTCAAGCACCAGCGCGCGCGCAATCGCCACGCGCTGCTGCATGCCACCCGACAACTCACCGGGGCGCTTGCCCATCGCATTTTCCAGACCCACGGACTTCAACACTGCGCGGGCCCGCTGCGCTTGTGCGGGCGTGACGCGGCCTTCGCGCATCAGCGCCGGCAGGGTCACGTTTTCCAGCGACGTGAACGCTGGCAGCAGGTGATGGAACTGGAACACGAAGCCCAGCGTGGTGCGCCGAAGCAAGGTGAGTGCGGCGTCGTCCAGCGCTGTGGTCTCTTCACCTTCAACACGGTAGCTGCCAGTGGTCGCTCGCTCAAGCAAGCCAATGATGTTGAGCAGGGTGCTCTTGCCCGAGCCAGAAGGGCCAATCAGCGCTACAAACTCGCCACACGCGATGCGCAATGAGAGTCCGTGCAGCACCTCGGCCTCGTTGGGCAGGCCCAGGTTGTAGCTCTTGCGGATGTCGCCAAGCTCAATCAGCGGGGCGGTGGAAGTCATGGTCGCGCCGGTCATCACATGCGGATGGCCTGCGCCGGGTCCAGCTTGGCGGCGCGCCGCGCAGGTGCCACGGCGGCCAGCACACCGCACAGGGTGGCAATGCCCGCTACTTCCAGTGCCAGGCCCGGCGACAGCGTGATCGCGAATAGCGGCAGCCCATCCGAGCCGCGCACCAGGGCGGTGAAAAGCCAGATCAGCCCGAGCGCCAGCAAGACGCCAAGCGCAGAGCCCAAAGCCCCCACAATTGCCCCTTGCAGCAGGAAAATGCGCAGTACCTGCCCCTGCGTGGCACCCATCGCACGCAAAATGCCGATCTCGCGGCGCTTCTGCACGACCGACACCACCAGCACGCTGGCGATGCCCAACACCACCACCACCATCACCACAGCGCGGATCACCCCGGTGCTGATTGTTTGCGCGTTCAGCGCCGATACCAGCGCCGCATTGGCCTCTTGCCAACTCTCCACTTTGTAGGGATACCGTTGCGACAGGTCAACCGCCAGCGATTGTGCGGACCAGATGTCCAACAATGTCACTTCCAGACTGGTGGCACCGCCGGGCAGGCCGACCAGGCTCTGAGCGGTGCGCAGCGGCACTATAACGGTGCGGCGGTTGAGCTCGCGCACCCCCAGGTCTACCAGCGCGGTGACGCGCAGTGAATCGGTCACGCCACCAGTGATCAGGCTGATGCGGTCCCCCACGCGCACGCCCAGGTCGTCGGCGAGTTCGCGCCCGATGATGCCTTCACCTGGCCCCAGGCGCGCCTCGCCCGCGACAATTTTGGTGCTTAAGTGCACGATGCGTTCGTACCGCTCAAGTTCCACACCCACCAGTGCGATGGATTTTGACGCCTCGCCACGCACCGCAAGGCCGGCACCGGACACCATGGGCGACACGGCCGCCACCTCGGGCATGGCCTCCAGCACGGGCACCAGCGCGCGCCAGTTGGCAATAGAGCGGGGCCGTTGCGCGCGCGGCTGGGTCTGCACCAGCGCGGCAGTGCCTGGGTCGGGCCTGCGCGCCGGGATCACCACGTCGTCGCGGGCGCTCACCGTCACATGCGCTTGTGTGCCCAGAGTTTTGTCCAGCGTGTTGCTTTGCAGGCCAGTGATCAGGGCCGATATGTAGGCGACGACCGCGACACCGGCGGCCACGCCCACGATGATGAGCGCCGTCTGCATGCGCCCCTCACGCAAAAAGCGGATGGCCACCTGGCGTTCGAACCCGAGCCAGCCAAGCATGGTGCCAAACATTGTGCTTTAGCGCCCGATGGCGTTGGACATGGCCGAGCCTGCGTCTTCGCGCGTGCCTTTGCCTTGGCTTTTGTTCGAGGCTTGCGCTGCTGCTGTTGTGAAGTCGGCGCGTACCCGGCTGCCCGGCTTGGGCGCGGTGCCAGTCAGCACAATGTCGCCCGCCGCCAGCCCTTCCAGCACTTCCGCGGCCTCCAGCGTGCGAAGACCCAGGCGCACTTTGCGCTCTTCGACACGGCCATCGCGCGCAATCAGCACCACCGCGCTGGTCACCGGGTCACCGCGAAGTGCGGCGGAACTCTGAGGGTCGCCACGCTGCGCGGCAGCAGTTTGAAGGTCGCCGCGCAACGCGGCGACGGGCACCACCAGCGTGCCGTCGCGGCGTGCCGTCTCGACTTCCATGGACAGCGTCATGTCTTCACGCAGAAAGGCCGGAGGCGGCTGCGGCAGGGCAAACTTGACCTCGACCGCACCGCGTTGCGCATCGACCAGGGGTGCTATCGACTGCACGCTTGCTGCGAAACGCTTTCCGGGAAAAGCATCGGCCAGCACGCTCACCAGCTGTCCCACCTGCAACTGTTCAAGATAGCGCTCGTCCACCTGGGCCACCAGTTGTACCGGACCCGCCAGTGCCAGACTCAGCAGCGCCCGCCCAGGCTGCACAATCTGGCCCGGCTCCACCAGGCGGGTTAGCACCCTGGCATCAGCGGGTGCAAGCAGAACAGCCTGGGTGAAGCGCGCCCGCGCAGCGGCGGTGGCAGCGCTGGCCAGCGCAAGCTGCGCCTGGGCCTGCGCCACGTCGGTGCCCCGGTCAGCGTTGGCTGCGCTTTGCGCGCGTGCACTGTCTTGCTGTGCCCGCGCGACTTCAGCACCGCGTCGGGCTTCGTCCAGTTTGGCTTGGCTCAAGAAGCCCTTGCCGACCAATTCCTGCGTGCGCTGCAACTCGGCCTGAGCGGCCACCAGCACGGAATCCGCTTGTGCCAACACAGCTTGCGCGCTGCTGCGCCCGGTACTGCGCAGGCCGGCCAGGCGCGCGGCAGACTGGCGTTCATTGGCCTGGGCCTGGTC
>JANMVO010000180.1:0-3163 GCA_031392805.1 Rhodoferax sp.
AACAGGGTCAGTGCCAGCCCGGTGGCGTACTGGTTGGTGTTGAGCCAGATCACCAGCACGCCAAAAATGGCTGCCAGCAAGGCCCCGGCTCCAGCGCCCGCCGCAAAACCCAGCCAGTCGTTGCCGGTGTGCGCCACCGTGGCAAACCCGGCGATGGCCGCGCACAGCATCATGCCCTCGGCCCCCAGGTTGACGATGCCTGCTTTTTCGTTGATCAGCAATCCCAGCGACGCCAGCGCCAGCACGGTGCCCGCGTTAAGCGTGGCTGCAACCAGCAATGCGTAGGATTCCATCAACCACCGGCGCCTGTTTTGGTGGCGAATTTGAGCCGGTAATTGACCAGCGTGTCGCACGCCAACAGGCTGAACAGCAGCAGCCCCTGGAACACGCCGGTGAGTGATTTGGTCAACCCCAGGCGCGACTGCGCCATTTCACCGCCGATGTAAAACATGCTCATCAAAATGGCCGAAAACCCCATGCCAACCGGGTGCAGGCGCCCGACAAACGCCACGATGATGGCGGCAAAGCCGTAGCCGGCTGGCACTGAGGTGGTGAGCTGGCCAATTGGGCCAGCCACCTCCAGCGCACCGGCCAGACCCGCTGCGCCGCCCGAGACCAGCAGCGCCATCCATAAGGCTTTGCGCGAAGAAAACCCCGCATAGCGCGCCGCCGCCGGAGCCAGCCCGGCCACCTGCTGCGCAAAACCGGCGCGCGTGCGGAACATGAAAATCCATGCCACCCCCACCCCCAGCAACGCCATCAGCGCGCCAATGCTGACCCGTGAGCGGGTAAACAGCTGAGGAATGCGGCTGGCCGCCTCAAACGTCTGGGTCTGCGGGAAATTAAAGCCCTGCGGGTCTTTCCACGGCCCCCCGACTAGGTAGCTCAGCACTTGCACCGCCACGTAGACCAGCATCAGGCTGACCAGGATTTCATTGGCGTTGAAGCGGTCGCGCAGCAGCGCCGTCAACGCCGCCCACAACATGCCACCGAGTGTGCCCGCCAGAATGACCGGCACGACGATCCAGCCACCGGTGGCCTTGTCCGCCAGAAGTGCGACACCGCCCGCAAAAATCGCGCCCATGATGTACTGCCCTTCGGCTCCAATATTCCAGACATTGGAGCGAAAGCACACCGCCAAGCCGAGGGCGATGATCAGCAGCGGCGTGGCCTTGACCAGCAACTCACCCAGCGCATAGCCATTCTTGATCGGCAGCCAGAAAAACATTTCCAGCCCTTTAAGCGGGTCTTTGCCCAGGGCAATGAACATGGTGACACCGATGATCACCGTGATGAGCAGGGCCAACAGCGGCGAGCCGTAGCGCCAGAACCGGGAGGGCTCGGCGCGGGCGTCCAGCTTCACAGTGAAGTCAAGCATCATGCGAATCCGCAAGGTGTGCCATTCGCCCTGAGCCCGTCGCTGTGGTCGTGGTCGTGGTCGTGGTCGTGGTTGTGGTTGTGGCGGTATCCCACAGGCCGCTCATCCATTCGCCAATCTTTTCAACCGTCGCCTGCGCAATCGGCACCGGCGGGCTAAGGTGCCCCCGAGCGATAACGTGCAGGCGATCACACACCTCAAACAACTCATCAAGCTCCTCGCTGAGCACCAGCACAGCACAACCCGCATCGCGCAGCGCGAGGATGGCGCCGTGAATTTGCGCCGCAGCGCCCACGTCAACACCCCATGTTGGCTGCGAAACAATCAGCAGCCTGGGGCGGGCATCAATCTCGCGGCCGACAATGAATTTCTGCAGGTTGCCACCCGAGAGTGACTTGGCCGCAGCGTTCGGCCCGCCTGCCTTGACGTTGAATCGCTGGATAATGTCTGCGGCCTGAGCCTGGAGCTTGCGCAGATTGATCCAGCCACCGGCAAAACCCGGATTCGAGACCGCTTCATTGCGCGTGAGCAGCAGGTTGTGGGCCAGGCTCAGCGTGGGCACGGCACCACGCCCCAGGCGCTCCTCAGGCACAAAATGCAGGCCCAGCGCGCGCCGCGCGCCCGAGTGCAGGCTTGACACATCGGTTTCACCCATCCGCACCGAGTTTGCGGGCGCGCGAACGTCTTCGCCCGAGAGCGCCAGCAGCAGTTCTTTCTGCCCGTTGCCCGACACCCCAGCGATGCCGACCACCTCGCCGGCGCGCACCTCCAGCGTCATGCCTTCCAGGTCAACCCCGAACTGCTCTGCGCGCGGTAGCGTGAGGCCATGCACGCGCAACACCGCAGCACCGGCGTTGCGCGCGCGATGCACGAGCGGCGGCGGCGGCTCGGCACCAATCATCAGGCGCGACAGCGATGCGTTGGTCTCCTGCGCCGGATTGCACACCCCCGTCACCTTGCCGGCGCGCAGCACGGTGCAAGCGGTACAGAGTGCGCGGATTTCATGCAGCTTGTGGCTGAT
Source organism: Rhodoferax sp. (assembly GCA_031392805.1). Classification (GTDB taxonomy): domain Bacteria; phylum Pseudomonadota; class Gammaproteobacteria; order Burkholderiales; family Burkholderiaceae_C; genus JANYCG01. The sequence continues at coordinate 2,400 of JANMVO010000180.1, forward strand.
GTACAAAATACTGCAACCCTCAGACGCCAGTTTTTTCAGCACCACAAACAGCTTCAGCACCGCCTGCGGCGTGAGCACCGAAGTCGGCTCGTCCAGTATCAGCAACTGCGGGCGGGTCAAGAGCGCCCGGATGATTTCCACGCGCTGCATCTCCCCCACACTCAAGGTGTGTACCGGCCGGGCGGGGTCAATGTCCAAACCATACTCAGCGGCCTTGGCAGCAACCGAACGCGTGACCTGAGCCAGGCTCAAGCCTTTGTCCAGACCGAGCCAGACGTTCTCGGCTACCGTGAGGGTGTCAAACAGGCTGAAATGCTGAAACACCATGCTTAGCCCCAAGGCACGCGCTTCCTGCGGGTTGCGAATATGCACGGCGCGGCCATTGAACTTCACTGTGCCCTGGTCCGGCTTCACGGCACCGTAGATGATCTTCATCAGCGTTGACTTGCCGGCGCCGTTCTCGCCCAGCACAGCGTGCAATTCTCCGGGCATGACGGTCAGCGACACATCGCTGTTGGCCACCACGGCAGGGTAGCGTTTTGTAATGCCTGAAAGCTCCAGCCTGGGAGGGGCATTATTTCGGTTTGCGCCGTCACTCATGCTGATTTTTCTTGGATTTTATGAAAAATAGGCTGCTAGCCTCCGTATTTATTAGGCCACTAGCAATTATTTTCGTATCACTTACAGGATTCAAGGGAACCAGGCTTTCATGGCCGACCCCAGCCTGCCCAGAGGGTTGGCGGCTTGGGAACAGTTGCGTTCGG
>JANMVO010000183.1:0-10214 GCA_031392805.1 Rhodoferax sp.
GCCATCAGCGCGTATTTTTTGACGATCATCCAGAACATCACGCGTGACATGGCGGTGCCGGGCTTGGAGCCGCTGTTCGTCACAAACAGGTCTTGCGTCTGCCTGGCGCCCAGCAACCGGGGGCGTGTGCTTTTCAAGTAATTGCAGATCCATTCACTGGCCACCTCGCCAAAGGGGACGAGCCTTTCCTTGCCGCCTTTGCCGAACACGCGCAGCACGTTCTCTGACAGGCTGACGTTCAGGGTTTTGAGCGTCACCAGTTCGCTCACGCGCAGGCCGCTGGCGTACATCAGTTCCAGCATGGTGCGGTCGCGCACACCCAGTTCGGTGTCCGTATCAGGCGCGGCCAGCAGTGCCTCAACCTGTGGCTCGGTGAGGGTCTTGGGAACGCGCAACGCCTGCCGCGCAGGTTGCAGCTTGAGGGTTGGGTCAGAGGTGGTGATGCGCTCGCGCAGCGCCCAGCGGAAATAGCGCTTGAACACCGTGAGCCGCCGGTTGGCGGTGGTCGCTTTGCTGGCTTTGTGGCGCGCCGAAAAGTAGGCGTGCAGGTCGCCTTCAACCGTGTGCGCCAGCGGTCGACCCTGGGCATTCTGCCAGCGCGCGAAAAAGGTCAGGTCTTGCCGGTACGCCGCCAGCGTATTTTTGGACAAGCCCTGTTCCAGCCAGAGCGCGTCAATGAAGGCGTCAATCGATGGGTCGATGAAGGCTTCAGTGGCGGCATCGACAGCAGTGTCGGCAGGTGTGCGCATCAATCCAGCTTGAGCCGGGCCGTATCGACCACTTTTTTGTACACCTCAAATTCGGCCTTGATCTGGGCTGCAAACTGCTCGGGCGTGTTGCCAATGATGATGGAGCCGGTGTCTTCAATCCGCTTTTTCACAGCCGGGTCTTCCAGTGCCTTGCGCACGCCCGCGTTCACCTTGTCCACCACCTCTTTAGGCAGGCCTTTGGGGCCATAAATGCCGTAGTAGGCCATGCGGTTGACAGGCACCAGTCCCACTTCCTTGAAAGTTGGCACATTGGGCAGTTGCGGCAGGCGCTGCGGCGCCGCCACGACGATGGCCACCAGGCGGTTCGACTGGATGAACGGCAAGGCCGAGGGCAGGTTGTCAAACGTCATGGGCACCTGGCCGGCTACCGTGTCGTTGAGCGCGGGGCCAGAACCACGGTAAGGGATGTGCGTCACAAATGTGCCGCTGAGGTTTTTGTACAGCTCCATCTGCAAGTGGCCAATGCCACCCGTGCCGGATGAAGAATACGAGTACTTGCCCGGAGATTTCTTCAACTCGGCAACAAAACTTTTGTAGTCCTTGGCGGGAAAACCGGGGTGCACCGCAATCACATTGGGCGTGGCCGCAATGTTGATGATGGGGGTGAAATCAGTCAGCGGGTTGTACGGGATTTTAGGGTTGATGGCCGGGTTGGCCGCCGTAGTGGACACCGTCGCCATGCCCAGTGAATAACCATCGGGCGCGGCCTTGGCCGTCTCATTGGCGCCAATCACGCCGCCGCCACCGGCCTTATTCTCCACCACCACCACCTGCCCCATGGCCTTGCCCAAGGCGTCGGCAATGGTGCGGGCAATGATGTCGGTGGTGCCGCCCGGTGCAAACGGCACTTGCAATTTGATGACTTTGTTGGGGTAGCCCTGTGCCAGCGCCTGGGCGGCTGCGGCAAAAAGGCTGAGGGCGAAAAGTGTGCGGCGATGCATGGTGGTGGGGCTCCTGAAATGCCAGATAGCGACTGCAAGCTGAATGCAACAAACGATCCCGCTTGGTTTGCAAGGCTGGATGGTAACCGCGCGTTGGGACTTTTCGCGTGTGGAATACCCGCAAGCCACCGAGCCCTGCTCAACGAAGCGGCCACCCTGCACGACACAGGCGTCATGCTGCGGGATGCCCAGGAGAAGGACGCCATTTGGACACTATTCGGACGCCTGTAGAACGCCAGATGAAATCAGGCGCGGCTCAATAGCGTCCGGCGGACCTGCGCAGATCCTGAAAGACGCTGCGTTTGCCGCGTGCGCTCAAATAGCCGGGTGCCACTGCTGTCACAGAGGCCGCAGTGATGCCCAGGGCGGCAAGTCCGGGCAAGCGGCCATCGGTGATGTTGTCAACCGCCATCGAGTCCAGGTTGTCACGGCTCATCAGCGGCTCACCCGGGGCCAGGGCCATCAGTGCCGCTTGGAGCCGACCCAGAGCCAGGGGCAGGCCGAACACGGCACGGCCCCGGCCGTGATTGATGCCGCTGGCCTGACCTGAGAACTGCACCAGTTGCTTCAAAGTCATCACGTCTGGCCCGCACAGATCAAAAATCTGACCCGCCGTCTCAGGGTTTTGCAGGCAATGCACCAGCGCTTGCGCCACATCCTCGACCCACACCGGCTGGAACCGGGTGGCAGCGCCCGCCAGTGGAATGATGGGAAAAATCTGCTGCAGCCTGGCGAACACATTGAGAAACTTGTCTTCTGCGCCAAAGATGACACTGGGGCGCAGCAGGGTCAAGTCCAGCGCGGCTGCCTGCAAGGCCTGTTCGCCCCTGGCTTTGCTGCGCTGGTACATCGACGGCGCGCCGGTGGCCGCGCCCAGCGCACTCACATGCACCACGCGACGCACGCCAGCGGCCTGGCAGGCCCGCGCAAGTTTTTGGGGCAACGCCACATGAACCCGGTTAAAAGCCGCCTCCGTGCCGTGCAGGATGGCCACCAGATTCACCACGGCATCATGCCCTTCAACCAGGCGCGTCAATGTCGCTTCGTCATGCACGTCGGCAGGCAACACGTCCAGCATCGGCAACATTTGCAGGTGTTTGGCGTTTTCGATGCGGCGCGTGGGCAGGGTGATCCGCCCTGGCAGAAGGGCCAGTTTTTGGCACAGGTGACTGCCCACAAAGCCGGTGCCCCCTAGAACAAGAATTTTTTTCATGCGGTCAATAGCTCAATAGGGCGGATAGGTCCATAGGTCGATGTGGCGAAAGTCGATATGACGGACCGTCAATGGATTGACAAATTGGCAAGTCAAGGCAGGTCTTTGCTCACATCCGGCGCAGCGGCGTCTCTGGGTCCGATGGAGCCCAGGCGCGCTTTCAATGACTGCGGCTGTCCGGTAATCAGCGCCGCGTAGACGGTGGTGTTGGCGAGCACTTTTTTCACGTAGTCGCGCGTCTCGGCAAAGGGCACGTTCTCGGCCCAGATGGCGGCTTCCAGCACCGGGCTGCCACTGCCGCCGCGCCAGCTTCGCGGGCGGTTTGGCCCGGCGTTGTAGGCGGCCGCTGCCAGCGGCATGGAGCCGGCAAAGTCATTGAGCACCAGCTTGAGGTAGCCGGTGCCAATGGCGATGTTGGTATCGCGGTCGTTCAGTTGCTGCAGCTGAAAATCAGCCAGGCCAATCTTCTTGGCGGTCCAGCGCGCCGTGGCCGGCATGACCTGCATCAGGCCTGACGCCCCCACGCCCGAGCGGGCATCCATGATGAAGCGGCTTTCCTGACGGATCAGGCCGTACACATAGGCCGGGTCCACCCCGATTTGCGTCGCACGCTGAACCACCGCGTCCCTGTATGGCATCGGATAGCGCTGCTCCAGGTCAACCACCGTTTTGGTGCGCTCGCTGGTGTTGATGCAGCGGTCCCAGACCTCGCGCTGGCAGGCCAGGTCAGCGGCGGCCAGCAGTTCGCGGTCTGACATGCCTGCGCGTGTGTGCAGGTTGGTGGCGTAATTCCATTCGCGTACGCCGTCAGCGCGCAGGCCCAGCGCAATGGCGTACAGGCCACGCTTGAGGCCCGCGTTTTGACGCGCGGCTTCTTTCTCTTCGGGTGTTAAAGCCACAGGCCGCTCGGGCACGGAAATGCGCTGGCCCAATTCCTCCAGCGCCAACTGCTCGTAGAAGCCGCGCACGCTTGCAATGCTTTGAAATGCAGCCGTGGCCTCAGCATTTTCTGCCTCGGTTTTGGCAAGTTTCAGTTGCGCCCGGGCGCGCCAGTAAACCCAGGTCGGGTCTTGTCGCGCTTCGTCACCCATGGCACGGGTGGCAGCGAGCACTTCTTTCCAGTTGGGTGCAATTGCATTGCGCAGCGATGCACGCACCTTCCAGCCCAGATGCTCATCACTCAAGTCGCCGTTGCTGGCCTTCGCAAAATAGGCGGTGGCATCGTTTGACAGACGCTTTGCTGCGCTTTTGCCAATGACGCCCCAAGCCCATGAGCGCTGCTCGGGGTTCAGGTGCACGCTCCAATGGTTCTCCAGCACGCTGGCGGCGGTGTCAGGGTCATTGGAGGCCATGTGAATCAAGGCCAGCAGCACCCATTCCTTGCGCACTTTGCCCGCCGCAATCACGTGTTTGGACAGGTAGCGTGCCGGGTTGTCCAGCATGTCGCCGATTTGATCCGTGGCGTCGGCAGAAATCATTTCAGCAGCCAGCCGCGCGGCCTTTGGCCGATTTGCTTCCATCGCCAATCGTGCTTTGCGCCAGACATCGGCGTCCTTCAATTTGCCAGCCGCGTGCAGCCGGTTGGCAATAAAGTTGCAGCCGTCGTCCGCTTCGCGCTGGGCATACCACTGGCGCTTGACTTCGGCCGACACATCAATGCCGGCAAAAATGTTTTCAACCGCCAGCGCGTAGCAACGCACCTCGCGGTCATCACCCATGCGGTAGTTGGGGTGCTCGGCTGCAAAATTGGTCCAATCGCGCCGCTGGCCCAGCAGCAAAAGCCAATCATTGCGCAGCCGGTCTTCCTGGTAGGTGCCGGCAAACCGGGTGAAGAAGTCCTGCACTTGCGCAGCCGATGCGGTGTCAAGCCGGGCGCGCAATTCCCAGAAGGCACCCCAGGGCTCAAGGGCATGGCCCGCAAGCTGCGGCAGCAGCGCGGCCAGGCGATTGCGCTCGCCTTTTTTGAAGGCCTGGTTCATCTCCAAAATAGCGTCGTCGCCACGGGTCTGCGCTGCGGCCGCCATGCGACCCTGATCCCTGGTCTGGGCCAAAGCGATTGGGGTGAGTGGCAGCGTCAGGCTCCCGACAAGTGTGATCGATGTCAAAATGGACGGGAAATGCATGGGGAGATTATGGACAACTCAATGGATAAAAAGGTGCTTGCGAAAAAAAACCTTCGCAAAGCCTTGATTGAACAACGCCTGAACCTGCCCGACCGCCTCCAGCGGGCCGATTTGCTGCAGCGGGTGATGCGCATCTGGCTGGTGGGCCGGCCCGACACGGTAATTGGCGCCTACTGGCCGATCAAGGGCGAATTTGACCCCCTGCCCGCCCTGCACCGCTGGAAGGAAGACGGCGAGTTGCTTGCCGAGCCGCAGCCCCGGCGCATTGGCCTGCCGGTGATGGACAAAACTCACAAAACACTGACCTTTTGGGCTTGGTACCCGGGTTGCCCCATGGAAGAGGATTCTTTTGGCATCCCCAAGCCGAAGGACACCGAGGTGATCATGCCCACGCTGCTGTTTGTGCCGTGCATTGGTTACAGCACCGGCGGCTTCCGGCTGGGCTACGGCGGCGGTTTTTATGACCGCACTTTGGCCACCCTGCAGCCCAAACCCTTCACGGTGGGCTTGGGTTACACGCAGGGCTTTCTGGATGACTTCGAACCCGAGCCGCATGATGTGCCGCTGGATGCCATCCTCAACGACAACGGCGTGGTCTGGCCGGTTTGATTCTTCATGCAGCGGCGTGCCCGCGATTTAACCCGTAGCGATGGCCGGCATTCAGGACATCAAGCGTATTTAAATTCAATTTTGCGAATTTCTTTCAAATTTACGGTTTGTCTGGCCTGCCAAAGGTCGTAGTTGTGCTGCATCGTCAGCCAACTCTCGGGCGAACGGCCCAACGCCTTGGACAGGCGCAGCGCCATTTCCGGACTTACGCCGCTGGCCTCATTCAACACGCGGTTGAGGGTGGACGCCGCCACGCCCAATTGAAGGGCGAGCTCACGGCCGCTCATTTCATTGGGTGTCAGGTAAACCTCCTGGATAAACGCCCCGGGGTGCGGCGGGTTGTGCATGGCCATCAGTGATAGTCCTCGTAGTCCAGAATTAATGCGTTGCCGTTATCAAACTCAAATGTGAGGCGCCAATTTCCATTCACCCAGATCGACCAGCGCCCTTTGTGGCTGCCTTTCAGGGCATGGAGCCGAAAGCCCGGAATGTCCATATCGTCAATCGTTTCAGCCGTGTCCAGCGCCGTTAACTGCATTTGCAACCGCCTGGCCTGCGCTGGCTGAATGCCCGCCTGGCTGCCGGACTCAAAATACCTGCGCAGCCCTTTGTGCCGGAACGATGCAATCATGGCTAGATGATAGCGCGTTGCGCAACGCGCGTCACGCATTAGCGTCCTAAGCCTTCAAATACTCCGCCTTGCCACCGAGCCACCGCTGCACGTGCTTTTCGGCAAGCGCAGGGTGCTGGTCCAGCATCACCGGTGCGGCGGCGCGAGCCCAGTTGAGCAGCTCGCCATCGGTTGTCAGATCGGCAAAGCGCAGCAGCGCGGCACCCGACTGGCGGGCACCCAGAAACTCACCGGGGCCGCGAATTTCAAGGTCGCGGCGCGCAATCTCGAAGCCGTCGTTGGTCTCGACCATGGCTTTGAGGCGAGCGCGGGCGGTCTCACCCAGCCTTGGCGCGTCACCGGTGGAATAGAGCAGCACACAGGCCGACGCTGCTGCGCCGCGCCCGACCCGGCCACGCAGCTGGTGCAGCTGGCTCAGGCCAAAACGCTCAGCGTGTTCGATCACCATCAACGACGCATTGGGCACGTCCACGCCGACCTCAATCACGGTGGTACTGACCAGCACGCCCATCGGGGCCGAGGAACTTGCCGTGCCGGGCGCGCCCACAAACAGCGACATCACCGCCTTCTTCTCCGCCACAGGCATGCGCGAGTGCAGCAGGCCCACCATCACAGGCAGGCCGTCGGGCCGTCGGCAATCGGCCAAGGCGTCGCTCAGCGCTTCATGCGTCTCAGTCGCGGTGGTCAGATCCAGCACTTCGCTTTCTTCGATCAGTGGGCAGACCCAGTAGACCTGCCGGCCTTGCGCCAACTGGTCCCGGATGCGGGCGATCACCTCGTCGCGGCGGGCATCGTTGACCACCTTGGTGACGATGGGCGTGCGCCCAGGCGGCAGCTCGTCGATGGCGGAGACCTCCAGATCGGCGTAGTAGCTCATGGCCAGCGTGCGCGGAATGGGCGTGGCGGTCATCATGAGGAGATGGGGTTCCACCCCTGTGGCTTGCTCACTGCGTGTAGGGTCCGCTCCCCTCAAGGGGGCGACACCTTGCGGCCCGGCGGAGCCGGTTCCGTGGTGTCCCTGGCTTGAATCAACCTCACTCAATACGCCTGTCATCTTGCTGCCGCTCTCGGAATCCGGGCCCTTGCCCCGGAGTGCCAGCCGCTGCGCCACGCCAAACCTGTGCTGCTCGTCAATGATGGCCAGCGCCAGGTTTTTGAACTGCACTTTGGCCTGGATGATGGCGTGGGTGCCGATGACCAGTCCGGCCTCGCCACTGGCGATCAGCGCCAGCATCCCGCGCCGCTCTTTGGTCTTCTGGCTGCCCGTGAGCCACGCAGTTTTGACGCCCAGCGGCTCCAGCCAGCCGATGAGTTTGCGGAAATGCTGTTCGGCCAATATTTCGGTGGGGGCCATCAGCGCGCACTGCCAGCCAGCGTCGATGCAGATCGCGGCGGCGAGTGCGGCCACCACGGTTTTGCCGGAACCCACGTCGCCTTGCAGCAGGCGGTGCATTGGGATGGGGCGGGCCAGGTCGCGGGCTATTTCTCTGCACACCCGCAGCTGTGCTTTCGTCAGATGGAAAGGCAGGGCAGCCAGGAGGCGCTCGTGCAACGGCAAAGGCCCCGCAGGCACAGGCACCGCAGCAAGTGCAGTAAGTGCAGCACGTGGTACTTTCGCAGTTGTGCGAGTCCCAGCATTGGCGCCTGCGGTGGATCGGGGCGGTACGTCCGGTGCGCCTGGCAGGACTGGCTGGGCCGGTGCAAATTGAGCTGGCCGACCTGTAGCCAACACCGGCGCTTGCAACAAATCACGCGCGCGCCTGCTCTGCAATTGAGAGAGCTGTTGCGCCAGCAGTTCTTCCAGTTTCAGGCGCTGCCACGCCGGGTGGCTGTGGTCTTGCAGCGTGGCCAGCGACACGTCTGGCGCAGGGTTATGCAAAAATAATAGCGAACTATGTAGATTCCACGCTGGCCATGGGCTATTTATACCTCCAATTTCACGGGGAATCGTTTCCGACAGATCGGCGCGTGCCAGCCCGCTCAACACCACTTTGCGCAGGTACGGTTGCGGCAGACCTGCCAACGTGGGGTAGACCGGCGTGAGTGCCGTGGGCAGGTCGCCGCCCGCCGCGCGAAAACTCGGGTGCATCATGGTCCAGCCCAAAAAGCCGCCCTTGACCTCGCCGCGCACACGAATTCTTGAGCCCACCGCCAGCGCTTTCTGCTGCGACGGGTAGAAGCTGAAAAAGCGCAGCGTGCAGGTGTCGGAGCCATCGTCCACCGTCACCAGCAGTTGGCGGCGCGGCTTGAAGGTCACTTCGCACGCTGTGACCGTGGCTTCAATCTGCGCCGTGTCGCCTTCGCGCGCATCAGACAGGCGGGTGATGCGGGTTTCGTTCTCGTAGCGCAGCGGCAGGTGCAGGGCCAGGTCGATGTCGCGGCGCAGGCCCAGCTTGTCCAGCGCCTTTTGAATCGGGCTTTTTGGGGCGGCACTGGGCGCGGCACTTGTAGCGGCACGTGGGGCCGCACCAGCCGGTGCAGCGGCGGGGTTGGAGGTGGACTTGGGCGACTTCGGTGGCATGGGACAATTCTGCCCTGATCTCAACGCCCTCTCCTCCAATTCACTTGGTACGGGTTTGTCCGGCCCTCAAGCACCATGCGCACATTCACGCTCAGCGATTTCAATTTCACACTTCCCCCCGAGTTGATCGCCCAGCTTCCTGCCCCCGAACGCAGCGGGTCGCGCCTGCTGGATGGCACTTTGGCTGCGCCGGTAGATCGCATTTTTCGGGAACTGCCCGCGCTACTCAAGGCGGGCGACCTGCTGGTGTTCAACGACACCAAGGTCATCAAGGCGCGCCTGTTTGGCGCAAAGCCCACGGGCGGCAAACTGGAGCTGCTGATTGAGCGCGTGCTCTCTGGCAACCAGGTGGCGGCGCACATGCGGGTGAGCAAAAAACCCGAGGTGGGGACAACGCTGGCGCTGACAGGCGCACCGGGGACACATGATGGTTTGTGTGCCACCCTGCTGGGCCGCTGGCCAGATGCTCAGGGCGCGATGTTTCGCTTTGTGCTGAGCAACGATGCGGGCGATGACCCCTACACGCTGATGGAGCGGCACGGCCATGTGCCGCTGCCGCCCTATATCACGCACACCGACTCGTTGGAGGACGAACAGCGCTACCAGACCGTGTTTGCCAAAAACCCCGGTGCCGTAGCGGCACCCACCGCCGCCTTGCATTTTGACGATGCGCTGCTGGCGGCACTCGACGCACGCGGTGTCAAACGCGCCAGCGTGACCCTGCATGTGGGCGCCGGCACCTTTCAGCCGGTGAAGACCGAAAACCTGGCCGAGCACCAGATGCACAGTGAATGGTTCGACGTGCCTGCGTCAACCCAGCAGGCGATTGAAGATTGCCGCACGCGCGGCGGGCGCGTCGTGGCTGTGGGGACCACCACGGTTCGCACTCTGGAGTCGTGGGCCCTGGAAATTGGTGTCAGATTCGAATTGCGGGAGTCGCAGTGTTGCTTGGTGGATTCGGCTCTCACCTCAATTTCCGGCGACACGCGCATCTTCATCACGCCGGGCTTCGAGTTCAAAGTGGTGGACCTGCTGATTACCAACTTTCACCTGCCCAAATCCAGCCTGATGATGCTGGTGAGCGCGTTTGCCGGGTATGACCACGTTCAAGCCTTGTATGCCCATGCCATCGCCGAAAAATACCGCTTTTTCAGCTACGGCGATGCGATGCTGCTGACACGCCAGCAAGTGCCTGATCTGGCTTGAAGAATCGCCGCATTCCCGGCATCCTGTGCTATTCTGGCTGGCCGCTTGCATGACCACCGCAGCCTGTGGGATCGAGCGGAAATCCACACATTCAAATCCAGGAGACTTTCATGACCACACGATCCATCGCATCCCTTGTTGCCGGCGCCGCAATTTGCTGCCTTGCGAGCGCTACCCTAGCCCAGGTGCCTGTCTATGGC